>CAZMML010000068.1:0-10054 GCA_964567335.1 uncultured Nannocystis sp.
CACCGCCGGGCCGACGTCGCCCGACGCCTCGATCGCGTCGCCGAACGCGCGCGGGTCCTTCGCGTACTCGCCGATCGCCAGCTCGCCGAGCGCGCTCAGCGAGGGCAGGCCGGCGCCGCGCCAGCACACCAGCGCGCCCTCGCAGAGCCCCGCCAGGGTCGGCACCGGGAGGCCCGCCGCGGCGCGGGTGAAGGTCTTCTCCGCGGCGGCCGCGGCGGCCTCGTCGAGGGGTTCCCACGACAGCGTCGCCTGCACGATGTCCGGCTCGAGGGCCGCCTCGAGGCGCACCCCGCTGAAGATGCGGCGGGTCGCGCGCAGGCGCTCGAGCGCCTCGCGCTGGCCGAGCGCCTTTTGCACCCGCCGCGGGATCGACGAGGGGTCGTACCAGCGGAGGTCGGAGACCGCGTCGGCGACCTCGACCACCTCGGCGACCTCCGGCAGCGCGGCTCCGTCGGCGTAGGCCGCGAAGTCCCCGCGCAGCGTCGCCAGCGCGGGCAGCGTCGCGGGCGCGGCGGAGAGGCCGCCGGTCACCGTCTTGACCCGCTCCTGGTCCCACGCGGCGCCGGTGCCGGCGGGGAAGAGGAAGAAGTCGAGCACGACCGCGGCCGGCTCGCGCCGGAGGATCATCGCCGCCCCGGAGTCGCCGAAGCAGAAGTCGCTCGGGCCGATCTGACCGCAGAGCGCCGCGATCTCCGGCGCGCGCTCCTTCTTCATCAGGCGGGTGAGCAGCAGCGGCAGCGCGGCCGGGTCCTTCGCCGGCATGTGCGCGCGGAAGTGGAGCGCCATCGCACCTGCCCCTCGGGCCATGGCCTCTCGATCCGCCGAGGGCGGCGGCGGCGGCGGCGGCTTGAGCGGATCGGGCGGCAGCGGCGGCGGATCGAAGCGATCGTAGTCCGGGTGGGGCGGCGGGACCGGCGGCGGGACCGGCGGCGGGATCGGATCGGGGGGGGGCCGGCGGAAGATCGGGTCGGGCGCCACGTCCGCGGGCGTCGCGCTGGCCCCGGGGAAGGGGTCCGGGAGCCCGGGCGGCGGGGCGCTCTGGAGCCCGCGCAGCGCGTCCCGCACGGCCGGGAGCTGGGGGGCGATCGGCCGGCCGAGGGTCGCCGTGATCACGCCCGCGGGGTCGAGCCCGAGGCGCGCCGTCACGTCGTCGATCCGCGGGTCGAAGCCCATCTCGGCGCCGGCGCGGGCGATGTCGCGGGCCGTGTCTGGATCGACCGGGATCCCCTGCAGGAAGCGCTGCAGCTCGCTCGGGCGCGCCGCGACATAGACCATGCCGCCCGCGAGGAAGCCGGGCCCGGGGCCGACCTCGGGGCGCTCGATCGGGGGCATGCGGGCCTCGATCGCTTGGATGACCGGGTCGCCGGCGTCACCGCCGGCGGCGGCGCGGCCGCGGCCGCAGGCGAGGCTCGCCGCCGTGACGAGGCCGAGGGCGAGGTGGAGGCGCGGTCGCGCGAGGGCGTGGGGCATGACGCCGAGTATGCCAGACGCGCCGCGCGCCCGCTGGCCCGCGCGGCACTGGCGCAAGGGACAGCTCGCGCCCCGCCCGCCCGCCCAGGTGGCGAGGGCGAGCGCCCGCGCCTGCGGCGGGCTCTATCGCCCCGCGCGGGCGCGGGCCCGCGGCCCGCGCGGCGCGTTCGCGCGACGCGGCGCGCCCGCGTGCCCGGGCGCCGAGCCCCGGCAGGATCCCCCGCAAGGATGTCTCAAAGGACATCCATTCCGACGGGCGCAGGTTGTCTGACATGTTCTAACGGCCATCTTTGCGCCCGACCCCGCGGGCGCGGGCCCGCGCCCGCCCGCAGGTCCGCTGGTGATAGGCTCGGGTCATGCGTGGACGGTACGGGGTGTGGACGGCGGCGCTCGCCGCGTGCGCGACGGGTGCGCCGCTTGAGGACACGACGACGACCGGGGTGGCGACGATGGCGACGATGGCGACGACCACGTCGACGACGACGGAGGACCCGAGCACATCGTCGTCGAGCACCGGCGATGCGACGACGGGTTCGACGGGGAGCGGTTCGGAGGGGACCGGCTCGTCGACGGGCTCGACCGGCGATCCGGAGGTCGCCGGGGAGCTCTACCCCTTCGACGAGATCCACTCGCCGATCACCCCGGCCATCGCGACCTCGATCCAGACGATCGCGGCCGCCGGCCCCGGCCTGAAGGACGGCGTCTTCGCCAAGGTCGGCGGCTCGAGCACGGCCAGCGGCAACCACCTCTTCTGCTTCGCCAACGCGATGCAGATCGTCGAGCTGCCGATGGCGCTGACCGACACGGTCACCTTCTTCAACACCGAGGCGGCGGGCATGGGGACGACCTCCTTCAGCCGCGCCAGCGCCGCGGCGATGGCCGGCTGGACCGTCGCGGAGGCGCTCGGCGGGCTGCCGAGCGAGGTCGGCGAGCTCGCGCCGCGCCTCGCGCTCGTGACCCTGGGGACGCACGAGCTCGACCAGGCGCAGCCCGCCGCGCTCTTCGCCTTCGAGGACGGGCTCCTCACCATCGTCGACACCCTCATCGCCGGCGGGACGGTGCCGATCCTCTCGACGATCCCCCCGCGGACGATGCCGATGGGGATCGAGGTCGAGGTCCCGCGCTACAACGCCGTGATCCGGGCGATCGCGCAGGGCCGCAAGATCCCCCTGCTCGACGCCCACCTCGCGCTCTCGGGGCTGGTCGGGCAGGGGCTCGCGGCCGACGGGATCGATCTCTCGGTCAGCGTCGACGGCATGATGACCCCCACCCCCTGCTCCTTCGACGCGGCGAGCGTCGGCTACGGCTACAACACCCGCAACCTGCGCACGGTCGAGGCGCTCGAGCGGGCCCGTCGCGCGGTGGCGATGATGCCCGCCCCGGACAGCGCGACCGAGCTGCTCGGGGCCGGCACGCCGGCGGACCCGATCCAGATCCCTGGCCTCCCCTTCGTCGACCTCCGCACCACGGAGAGCGCCGCCAGCGACGCGATCGACGCCTACCAGGGCTTCAACTGCCAGGGCGCCGACGAGAGCGGCCCCGAGGTGATCTACAAGCTGACGATCCCGCTGGACACCTCGATCCGGGCCATCGTGTTCGACCGCGGGGGCGTGGACGTCGACCTCCACCTGCTCTCAAGCCCGGACGAGGGCGGCTGCATCACCCGCAACGACACCACCCTCACCGGCCCGCTCAAGGCCGGGACCTACTACATCGCGGTCGACACCCTCGGCGCCGCCCTCCCCGGTGAATTCGCCCTGATCGTGCTCGAGGACGGCTGAGGCGCGGGCGCGGAGGTGATAGAATGTCGGCGCGGTCATGAAGCACGCGCAGGACGAGCTGGTCTGGATCGACACCACCGGGGCGGCCCACCCGATCGGCGAGGAGGCCACCCGACGCATGAAGGCGCGCGAGGGCGCATTCCGGGTGATGCCCTCGCCGAACCACCTGGTGTTCCTCCGCTTCGTCGGCAACGACGGCCGCCGTGACCGCGAGGACGGCCCGGTGGTCAAGCTCGCCGGCGAGATCACCGCCTCCGGCGCGATGGCCGACGTGATCGCGATCCTCGGCCAGGTCGACTGGCGCGGCGAGCTGGTGATCCAGGACTCGCAGGCAACGCGCAGCATCTTCTTCGAGGGCGGGACCATCGTCGGGGTACAGACCGACGTCGAGGACGAGAAGGTCGGCATGATCGCCTACCGCTACGGCGCCCTCGGCGAAGAGCAGGTCTTCAGCGCGCTCGCGCGCGCCCGCGCCACCGGCCAGCGCTTCGGCAACGCGGCCGTCCAGCTCAAGTACCTCACCGAGGAGCAGGTCTACGGGTTCCTCGCCCGCCAGGTCGAGGAGGTCGTCTTCTCCGTGCTCTGCGCCTCCGACGGCATGTACGCCTTCCTCGACGGCTTCGAGGAGGGCCGCCTGGTGTCGCGGCAGCTCCACGGCGCGACCTCGTTGCTGATGCAGCTGATCGTCCGGCTCGACGGGATCCGCTTCTTCCGCCCGTGGATCCCCTCGGCGGAGTACGTGGCGAAGAAGCGCCCCGGGGCGCGCCACCCCGGCCAGGAATTCGACCTGATCTGGGCCGGGATCGACGGCCGCCGCAGCGTGGAGGAGCTCGGGCGCGCGACCGGCCTCGGCGAGTTCCAGGTCACGGAGATGCTCTTCCGCCTGACCCAGACGCAGCACGTGATCATCCTCCCGCCGCGCCTCCGCGGCGGCGCGGCCGAGGCGGTCGAGCTGGCGAGCACCGCCCTGCGGGCGATCCACCAGGCGGCCGACGCGGGCGGCCGCGGCACCGCGCTGCGCAACGGGATCGCGGCCTTCGCCCGCGGCACCTACGACGACCTGCTCCGCGGCGCGGGCCCCTTCGAGAACGGCGGCTTCGCGGCCCCGATCGTCGACAAGAACGCGACCGCGCTGGTGGCCTCCCTCGGCGGGGAGCTCGAGACCATGGTCCGCGAGATGATGTACGACTACGTCGCCTTCGCGCACTTCTCGGCCAGCGCGTCGCTCGGCAAGGCGGCGGAGCAGTCGCTCGCCCGCGAGGTCGAGCCCTTGCTCGCCAAGCTGCGCCCGGTCGGCCAGTCTGGGATGTACCGGCTGGCGAAGAAGTAGCCCGCCCCGTGATGGGCGGGCGGCCTCAGGCCGCCGGCGCGACCGCTCGCGGCCGCCCGGGGACGATCCCGCGCTCGGCGAAGTCGGCGACGATCTTCTGCGTGCGCGCCATGACCTCCGCGAGTTGTGCGTCCGAGAGCCCCGCGGTCTCGATCTGGGCGCCGACGTAGATCGTGATCCGCGCGGGGCGGAGCATCAGCGAGCCCTTGCGCATCAGGTCGTACATCCCGCGGGTCGCCAGCGGCACGACCGGCAGGCCCGCCATGCGCGCCATCCAGAAGACCCCGCGCTTGAACTCGTGGACCTTGCCGTCCAGGGTGCGGTGCGCCTCCGGGAAGGCGAGGATCGAGATCCCCCGGCGCGCCCGGTCGCGGGCCGCCTCGGCGATCGCGCGGTAGCGGTTCTTGCCCTTCGGGACCGGGATCCCGTTGGCGAGGCGCATGATCCACCCGTACATCGGGACGTGGAACTGCCACGCGTTCATCAGGCCGCAGAAGGCGTGCGGGATCGAGGCGCAGGCGGCGTGGGCGTCGAGCAGGTTGACGTGGTTCTGCATGAACACCGCGCGTCGCTCCGGGTCGAACTCAGGGTCGTAGATGACCTCGACCTCGCTCAGCGTCATGCGCAGCACGGTGGCCATGCCGGGGCCGCCGATGTAGTTGTGGCTCTTGCGCCGGTCGATGAAGAGCGACGACGCCGCCCACGCGGCGGCGACGCCGCCCATCCACGTAAAGGCCACCGTCCACACCGCGGCGGAGTAGACGGCCTGGCCGGCCTTCTTCAGCAGCTTTCCGATCATGGGGCCTCTTATACCTTGACGTCGAGCGCGCCCGGGAGGACCTGCAGGCGGCGCGGGTTGATGCGGACCATCTCGCCGTCGACCATCACGTCGATGTCGGTGTCGAGGCGGAGGTCCACGCCGGGGGTCTGGAAGCAGCGCACCGCCGGGTGGTCCACGTGGGTGCCGCTGAAGATCTTGGGGAAGGTGCGGAGCAGCGAGACGCGGCCCATGCGGCCGACCCGGATCACGTCCAGCAGGCCGTCCTGGGTGCTCGCCGCCGGGGCCATGATCATCTTGCCGCCGGTGAAGCGGCTGTTGTTGAAGGACAGGAAGGTCAGCGGCTCGCGGTCCTCGGACTGCCCCTCGAGCTGGATCGGGAACACGTAGGGCCGCAGCGTGGCGACCCGCAGCACGGTGGCGAGCGTGTAGCCGAACTCGCCGAGCGCCGAGAAGCGGCGGTTCCGCGTCGCGCCGACGTCGGCGACGAAGCCGATGCTGAAGATGTTGATCCAGTGCAGCGCGCCGGCCGCGTGGTCGCACCGGATCACGTCGATGGCGCGCGTCTTGCCGGCGATGATCGCCTCGGTGGTGTGCTCGGCGCCCTTGTCGGTGAAGTCGCGCAGGAACGAGTTGCCGGTGCCGAGCGGCAGCATGCCGAGCTCAGGCCGCACCCCCGGCCGCTGCGGGTGGGAGAAGATGCCGCCCACGACCTCGTAGCTGGTGCCGTCGCCGCCGACGGCGATGAAGCGGCGGCGGCCCTCGGCCCAGGCGGCGCGGGCGATGTCCGAGGCCTGGCCGGCCCGCTGCGTCTCGACGACGTCGACGACGACGCCGCCCTGGCGCAGGCGATCGATCGCCTCCGGGGCGCGCTTGCCACAGACGCCGCCCCCGGCGGCGGGGTTGACGACGGCGAGGTAGGCGTCCTTGTTCATCGGCTCAGAGCTCCCGGACGGCGGCGGCCCGCGGCTCGCGCGCGAGCTCGCGGGCGAGGAGGTCGCGGCGGATCTTCTGCGAGGCGGTGCGCGGGAATTCTCTGTCCCAGAGGACATAGCCCGAGAGCCGCTTGTAGTCGGCGAGGCCGCGGTTGCGCCGGCGCAGCTCGTCGACCAGCGCGGCGCGACCCTCGGCGGCGACGCCGCTCTTCGGCCGGACCACGACGATCAGCTCCTCGCCGGTGAGGCGACCGGTCGGCCACACGAAATTGGCCGCGAAGACGCACGACTCCTCGACGTCGCCGAGGCCCGCGAAGGCGGCCTCGATGTCCTCGGGGTAGACGTTCTTGCCGCCCTCGGTGACGATCATGTTCTTGCTGCGCCCGACGAGCTTCAGGTGCCCCGCGGCGTCGATCGTGCCGAGGTCGCCGGTGCGGAGCCAGCCCTCCACGATCGCCTCGCGCGTGAGCTCAGGGGCGTCCAGGTAGCCCATCATCACGGTGGGGCCGCGGACCCACACCTCGCCGACGCCCGCTTCATTGACGCCGCGCAGCTCGAGCTCGGTCCCCGCGACCGGACGCCCGACGCTGTCGCCGCGGAAGGGCTTCAGGTCGTTGACGGTCAGGACCGTGCCCGCCTCCGTCAGGCCGTAGCCGATCACGACCGGGATCCCGAGGCGGTTGAAGTACTCCGCGGTGGCGCGCTCGACGAAGGCGCCGCCGCAGAACATCAGCCGCAGCTTGCCGCCGAAGTAGTCGTGGATCGGCCGCAGCAGCGCGCGGCTGAGCGCGTGGTTCGGCTCCCGCCGGGTCACGAACTCGTTGAGGTCGAGGAGCTGATCGAGCGCGAGGCGCTGCCACTTCGGCAGCTCGGCGAGCCTGTCCTTGATCTTGCCCTCGAGGGTCTTGAGGATCGTCGGCACCAGCGCCATGTGGGTGACGCCGTAGCGCTCCATGGTGCTAGCCAGGAAGGCCGGCCGGAGCGTGCGCTGGTGGACGACCGCGCCGCCCATCAGCAGCGGCAGGAGGAAGCCGCACATGAAGTCGATCGCGTGGTTGGTCGGGAGGATCGAGAAGTAGCGGTCCCCCTCGCCCATCGGGTAGAGCTCGCCGAGCACCTCGGCCTGCGCGAGGTAGTTGCGGTGGCTGAGCATGCAGCCCTTGGGGGTCCCGCCGGTGCCCGAGGAGTAGACGATGCAGGCGAGGTCCTCGCGCGCGCGCTCGCGGTAGACGAAGGGCGCGCCCTGCGGCAGGTCCTCGTAGCGCAGCGCGCGCCCGAGGCGCGCCTGCTCGGGCGCCTCGGTGACGATCACCAGGGTGCGCTCGAGCACCGCGGGGTCCTCGCGCTGCAGCTTCTCCCACGCGGGCCACTCGGCGAGGAGGACGCGCGGGCGGCAGTGGGCGAGCAGCGCGTGCTGCTCGGGCGCGCTGAGCTTGTAGTCGATCGGGACCAGCACCGCGCCGGCCCACAGCGCCCCGGTCGCGCCGATCAGCCACTTGGACTGGTTCTGCATGACGATCGCGCAGCGCTCGCCGAGGGCGAGGCCGTGGACCTGCAGACCGGCGGCCAGGCGCTCGGCGAGGGCGCGCAGCTCGGCGAAGGTGTAGCGGGCGTTCTCGCGGTGACGGTCGGCCTCGATCAGCGCCGTGCGGCTCTTGTAGGTGATCGTCGCGTCGCGCAGGGCCTCGCCCAGGCAGGAGATCTTGTCCAGGGCGAGCATCAGCGCCTCGCGTCGATCTTCTCCGCGAGCGCGGCGAAGGTGCGGATCCCCTGGAGCTCGTAGTCCGGGAGCTCGACGTCGAACTCGTCCTCGACGTCGCTGATCAGCTCGACGGCCTGGAAGCTGTCGATGCCGAGGCGCTCGAAGAGGTCGTCTTCGGGGCGGAGCTGGGCGGCGTCGACGCGGAAGCGCTTGCCCGCGAGGGCGAGGAGGGTGGGCAGGGTGTCTCGCATGGTGGCCTTCAAGGCAGGTAGGGCCGGAGGTCAGTGGAGGCGACGAAGCGGTCGAGGGCGGCGAGCAGCGCCGGCCCCTGGGCGAGGGCGACGAAGAGGTCGCGCTCGGCGGCGAGCTCGGCGGCGGGCGGGAGCCGCTTGATGAAGGTCTTGGCCGCCCGGCGGGCGACGGGGTCGAACTTGCCGGCCTGGGCGGCGAGCGCCCGGGCCGCGGCGAGGCCCTCGCCGACGGCGAGGACCTGGCTGACGAGGCCGGCCGCCTGGGCCCGCTTGGCGTTGATGCTGCGCCCGCTGAGGAGCAGGTCGCGGATCAGCCCGTTGCCGACGTCGCGGCGCAGGCGCGGGATCCCGCCGAAGCCGGGGATGATCCCGAGGCGCAGCTCGGGGAAGCAGAAGCGGGCCGACTTCTCGGCGATCAGGACGTCGCAGGTCAGCGCGAGCTCGAAGCCGCCGCCGAAGCAGACCCCGTGGACGACGCCGATCGTCGTCAGCGGGAGCATGTCGAAGCGGTCCATCACGTCGTGGATCGCGTCGATGAACTCGCGCAGCCGCGCGCCCCGCTGGGCCGGCGGGGTGTCGTGGAGGCCGCGGTGGAGCTCGCGCAGGTCGGCGCCGGCGCAGAAGCCCTGGCGCAGGCCGCTGCGGACGATCAGCGCGTGCGCGTCCGGGTCGACCTGGGCGAGGAAGCGCTGCAGGTCGGCCAGCATGACGCTGCCGATCTCGTTGCAGGGCGGCGCGGCGAGGGTGAGCTCGTAGACGCCGTGCTCGTAGGTCCACTCGATCATGACGCGTAGGCCTTGTCGATCTCCGCGCGGAAGCGCTGCTCGACCGCGCGGCGCCGGAGCTTCTGGTTGGCGGTGAGGAGGCCGTTCTCGATCGTGAAGGGCTCCGGGACGCGGATGAAGGTCCGGATCTTGCGGTAGTGCGGGACGTCGGCGTTGACGACCTCGATCGCGGCCCGGAGCTCGTCGTCCGAGACGGCGCCGGGGACGATGATCGTCAGCGCGGGCCGGGCGTGGCCGACCAGCATGCACTGCTCGGCGCGCGGGCAGGCGGCCATGAACCTCTCCTCGATCGGCTCGGGCGCGATGTTGTGCCCGGACTCGGGGACGAGGATGTTCTTCACGCGGCCGATGATCTTGAGGTTGCCGCCCCCGTCGATCTCGCACTGGTCGCCGGTGTGGAACCAGCCGTCCCGGATCGCCTCGGCGGTCGCCGCCTGGCGGCCCCAGTAGCCGCTGAAGACGCCCGGCCCGCGGACGAGCAGCTCGCCCTCCTCGCTGAGCTTCATCTCGCAGCCGTCGATCGCGTGGCCGACGTAGCCGGGCCGGGTGTCGTCGGGGCGGTCCATGGTGACGATCGCGGTCGTCTCGGTGAGCCCGTAGACCTGGTAGACGCGGACGCCGAGGAGCTCGAACCACCACTGCGTCTCCTCGGCGAGCGCGGCCGAGCCGCAGATCAGGAACTCGAGGCTCGGCCCGACCTGCTGCTTGATCTTGCGGAAGACGAGGCGCCGGCTCAGCGCGAGCGCGAGGCGGTCGAGCGCGCCGGCCTCGCCCTTGCGGACGCGGCGGAAGGCGTCCTGGCCGCGCTGGTAGAGGGCCGCCGCGATCCCGCCGCGCTCGGCGATCTTCTTGCCGACGCCGGTCCGGATCCGCTCGAGCACCGCGGGGACGTTGAGGTAGTAGTGCGGATCGGCGACGCCCATCTCCTGCACGAGGTTGGCGAGGTCGGTGGAGAGCAGGAGCGGGTTGCCGCGGTAGAGCTGCGTCCACAGCATGATCCGCGAGCCGGCGAAGCAGAAGGG
>CAZMML010000069.1:0-3772 GCA_964567335.1 uncultured Nannocystis sp.
CGCTCGGCGAGGGCGGTGATCGTGAGCGAGGGGTTGACGCCTGGGTTGGCGGAGACGGCGGAGCCGTCGATGACGTAGAGGCCCTCGTAGCCGAAGGCGCGGTGCTGGTGGTCGATGACGCCGGCCTGGGGGGAGTCGCCCATGCAGCAGCCGCCGAGGATGTGGGCGGTGGTCGGGATGTCGAAGAGGCTCTCGGTGATCATCGACATGTTGTAGCCGTCGATCTTGGCGCCGACGCGGTTGGCGATGTCGGTGGCCTCGGGGATCGTGGAGGTGGGCGGCTTGCCGGAGGAGAGCGCGGTGGAGAGGCCGGCGGGGCCGAGGCGGAGGCGGAGCTCGCCGTCCGCGGTCCTCATGTAGAGGAGGATGATCGAGTACTTGGCGAGGTCGGGGACGAGGAGGGCGCGGGCGAGGCGGAGCGGGCGGCGGGCGACGGAGCCGAGGACCCGGAGCACGCGGGCGACGCCGGACTGGCCGGGGACGTGGGGACCGATCAGGAGGCGGAAGAAGCCGGAGCCGGCCGAGTAGCGGACGGGCTCGACGTGGCTGTGCTCGTCGAGCTGGATGATCGAGCCGATCGCCACGCCGCGCGAGAGGTCGTGCTCGCGCTGGGCGCCGACGACGCCGATCAGGGACTCGCTGTTGGTCCGCACGAGATCGCCGAGGCGGTCGGAGAGGTTCGGGAGGCCCTCGGGGTCGGCCTTCATGCGCAGGAGCAGCTCGACGGTGCCGAGGACGCCGCCGGCGAGCACGACGTTGCGGGCGGTGAAGGAGAGCCGCTTGCGGCCGAAGAGGGAGGCGCCCTGGCGGGCCTCGACGCGGTAGCCGCCGCCGGGGAGGGCGCGCACGGCGGTGACCTCGGTGTCGGCGAGGAGCTGCATGCCGCGCTTGCGGGCGAAGTAGAGGTAGTTCTTGTCGAGGGTGTTCTTGCTGCCGAAGCGGCAGCCGGTCATGCAGCCGCCGCAGTAGTTGCAGCCGGTGCGGTCGGGGCCGCTGCCGCCGAAGTAAGGGTCGGGGACGGTCTTGCCGGGCTCGCCGAAGTAGACGGCGACGTTGGTGTGCTCGAAGGTCTTGCCCATGTCGGCGGCGACGCCCTTCATGATGCGGTCGACGGGCGTGAGCGCGGGGTTGGGGGTGGCGCCGAGCATGCGCAGGGCGGTGGCGTAGTGGGGCTGGAGCTCGCGCTCCCAGTCGGCGAGGTGGGCCCAGGAGGCGGCGGTGAAGAAGCTGTGCTTGGGGACAGGGAGAGTGTTGGCGTAGACGAGGGAGCCGCCGCCGACGCCGACGCCGGAGAGGACGGTGACGTGGCGGAAGAAGGTCATCTTGAAGAGGCCGCGCCAGCCGAAGGCGGGGGCCCAGAGCCAGCGCTTGAGGTTCCAGTTGGACCGCGGGAAGTCGTCTGCGCCGAGCTCGCGCCCCTTCTCGAGCATGAGGACGCGGTAGCCCTTCTCGGTGAGGCGGAGGCCGGAGACGCTGCCGCCGAAGCCGGAGCCGACGACGATGAAGTCGAAGTCGAAGTCGCGCTGGGTGGTCACGAGGCCGGGAATACCACGGGGCCGGCGCGGGCGATCAGGTGCTCGGCGATCTCAGGGAGGACGGCGCCGGCGCGGCCGCGGATCCACGCGCCGCGCCGGAGCGCCCGCGCGAGCTCGGCGAAGGGGTCGTCGTCGGGGTTGACGTCGACGAGCACGGCGCCGGCCTTGACCGCGGCGCGGGCGATGAGGTTGGGGAGGGTGGTGGCGCCCGAGGTGCCGACGACGAGGAGGAGCGCGGCGCGGGCGGCGGCCGCGAGGGCGGTCTCGGAGCGGTAGAGCGGCTCGCTGTAGTGCTCGTCGAAGAAGAGGGCGTGCGGGCGCAGCCAGGCGCCGCAGGCGGGGCAGCGGAGGGAGGGTTCTCGCTCGAGAACGAGGTCCGGGGCGAGGAGGGCAGGCGGGAGCGGGAGGAGGTCGAGGCGGCAGTCGGCGCCGCAGCGGACGAAGGCGGCGTCGCCGTGGATCGCGTAGGTGCGCGCGGGGTGGTTGCCGGCGCGGAGGTGGAGGCCGTCGACGTTCTGGGTGACGGTGACGCAGCGGTCGCCGAAGTGGCGGTCGAGGCGGGCGATCGCGCGGTGACCGTGGTTCGGGGGGGCGGCGGCGGCGGCGCGGAGGAGCCTCAGGTACCAGCGCCAGACCTCGAGGGGCATCGCGTCCCAGGCGGCTCGCGTGGCGATCTCCTGGGGGTGGTAGACGCGGGACCCGACGGTCCAGTAGCCCTCAGGCCCGCGGAAGGTCGGGAGGCCGCTCTCGGCGGAGATCCCGGCGCCTGTGAGGACGACGAGGAGGCGATCGCCGCGGAGGGCGTCGGCCGCCTGGTCGAGGAGCTGGGGGAGCGTTGCGTCCAATGCGAAAGAGGATCATAGAGGAGTCGAACCATGGAGCACCTCACCCGGGAGCAAACCTTGCGCCTCCGCCAGCGCGTCGAGGAGGAGCTGGCCGCGTTGAGACGTCGCGACGAGGCGCAGCGCGCGGCGACCAAGGCTGCTAGCGCGCCCGACGTCGGCGACCGTCAAGACGCGGCCGCGATCGAGGCGGCGCAGGTGGCACAGCTCAGCCTGAGCGATCACGAGCGGGGGCGCGCGCGCGATCTCGAGGCGGCGTTGCGACGTATGGACGCGGGCACCTTCGGGATCTGCGAGGACACCGGCGAGGAGATCCCCTTTGCGCGTCTGTGGGCCGAGCCGACGGCGCGGCTGACGGTCGAGGCCCAGGAGCTGCGCGAGCGCGAGGCGAGCGAGGCGGTCGAGCTGCGCGAGGCGTACTGAGGACGCTGCCGTGCGGCCCGCGTGCTCGCGACCCGGTCTGTTGTGGGCGGGGGATCAGCGGTAGCCCTGGGCCTGGATCGAGAAGAGGCGCTCGTAGCGGCCGCCGCGGCGCATGAGGGTGTCGTGGTCGCCGGCCTCGAGGATCTCGCCGCCGTGCAGGACGATGATGTGGTCGGCGGCGCGGACGGTGGAGAAGCGGTGGGAGATCAGGATCACCATGCGCTCGCGGGAGAGGGCGCGGACGTGCTCGAAGACCTGGGCCTCGGCCTCGGCGTCCATGGCGGCGGTGGGCTCGTCGAGGACGATGACGTCGGCGCCCTCACGCATGAAGGCGCGGGAGAGGGCGACCTTCTGCCACTGACCGCCGGAGAGCTCGCGGCCCTCCTTGAACAGGCGGCCGAGCTGGGTGTCGTAGCCCTTGGGCATGCCGGCGATGAACTCGTCGGCCATGCCCTTGCGGGCGGAGTCGGCCCAGCGCTCGCGGTCTTCGAAGCGGTCGATGTCGCCGGCGCCGATGTTCTCGCCGACCTTGAGCTGGTAGCGGGCGAAGTCCTGGAAGACGACGCCGACGCGGCGGCGGAGCGCGGCCTCGTCCCACTCGGCGAGGTCGCGGCCGTCGAGGGTGATCCGCCCGGAGGTCGGGGTGTAGAGGCGGGTGAGGAGCTTGATGAGGGTGGTCTTGCCGGAGCCGTTCTCGCCGACGAGGGCGAGGCTCTGGCCGGGCTTGAGGTGGAAGGAGACGTCCTTCAGGGCCGGTGACGAGGCGCCGGGGTAAGCGAAGGAGACGCGCTCGAAGCGGATGCCGTCGCTCGGGTCGGGGCCGGAGAGGGCGCTGCCGGCGGGGCGGGCGACGTCCTGGGCGAGGTACTCGTAGAGGGTCGAGAGGTAGAGGTTGTCCTCGTACATGCCGCCGATCGCGCCGAGGATCGAGGAGACGGCGCTCTGGCCCTGGCGGAAGAGGAGCAGGTACAT
>CAZMML010000069.1:3872-10004 GCA_964567335.1 uncultured Nannocystis sp.
ACTGCATCCGCGTCTCGGGGGCGCGCCAGCGGAAGAGGCGGAAGGCGTCGCCCGAGAACTTGGCCTCGGCGAGGAAGGAGGGGAGGCCGGCGAGGACGAGGATCAGCGCGGCCCAGGGGGAGAAGGCGGCGAGGAGGGCGGCGAAGCTGACCAGCGAGAGGGTGTTCTGGACGAGGGAGAAGGTCTTGCCGACGAGGCTGAGCGGGCGGCTGCTGGCCTCGCGGCGGGCGCGGGTGAGCTTGTCGTAGAAGTCGGCGTCCTCGAAGTGGGTGAGGTCGAGGGTCAGCGCCTTCTCGAGGATCATGACGTTGACGCGCTGGCCGAGCTGGGTCCGCAGCAAGGCCTGAGCGATGAAGATCCCGCGCTGGGCGAAGGCGATCAGGACGACGATGAGGGCCTCGAGGGCGACGAGGCGGAGGACGGGGGCGGGGTCGCCGGTGCGCTGGCTGGCCGCGAGGACGGCGTCGACGATGAGCTGTCCGATGTAGGCGGCGCCGGCGGGGAGGAGGCCGACGAAGAGGGTCAGGGCGGCGAGGACCAGGGTCAGCGGCTTGCTGGTCGACCACACGAGGTCGAGGGCGCGGCGGCTGTAACGGAAGACGCCGAGGAAGCGGACGAGCCCAGGTTCTTCGGGCGGTGCGGCCACGGCGGGAGTATCGCCCGAGGCGGCGCCGATCTGACGGTCAGCGGATGATCTCGGCGGTCTGGAGGCGCGGGGTTGCGTCGCGGGTGGGCGTCTTGACGGGCGGGCCGATGATCTCGGCGGTCTGCAGGGGCGGCGGGAGCTCGATGGCGGGGGGCGGGAGCGGAAAGAGCGCGTCGGCGTTGTAGGTGGGGACCACCACGCGGGGCGCGGGCGAGGAGCTCGGCCACGGGCTCTTCGCCCGCTCGAACTCGAAGAGCGCCATCAGACCGACGAAGAGGAGCGCGAGCGCGACGATGCTCGAGAGGACGATCCGCGTCAGCCTGGCCTGGGCGCGCTGACGTCGGACCGACGCTCGTTCGCGGCGCGGAGGCCCGTAGATCGACACCGCGTCAGGGTAGCGGATCTCGTCAGGCGGCCGCGAGGCCTTGTGCGCGCAGGTGCTCGACGCAGCGGCGGATGCCGTCGAGCATGTTGACCTTGGGGACGTAGCCGAGGTCGCGGGTGGCCTTGGCGTGGCTGAAGTAGTGGTGGGTGCAGATGTAGCGGATCGCGAAGCGCGAGAGGCCCTCCTCGGCGTGGAGCGTGCCGCCGCGCACGAGGGTGTCGAAGGCCTCGCGGACGGCCGCGGCGCCGTAGGCGACGGCGTACGGGATCGCGCGACGGGGGGGGGTGTAGCCGAGGCCGACCAGGACGCGGCGGACAAACTCCCAGAAGTTCATGGGCTCGCCGTTGGTGATGAAGTAGGCCTGACCGGCGACGGGGGAGCCGGGCTGGAGGCGCTCGTCGGCGGCGAGGCAGGCGTCGACGATGTTGGTGACGTAGGTGAAGTCGCTGAGGCGGTCGCCGCGGCCGACGGTGAACTTGAGCTTGCCCTCGCGGGCGCGCGAGAGGATCGCGGGGAGGAGGCGGGTGTCGCCTGGCCCGAAGATCACGTGGGGACGGATCGCGCAGGTGAGGGTGTCGGTCTGGCCGTTGGCGCGGAGCACCTCCTCCTCGGCGATCCGCTTGGTCTCGGCGTAGGGGGCGGGGAAGGAGCGGGCGTAGGGGAGCGACTCGTCGCCGTTCTCGATGTCGCGGCCCTCGTAGACGACGCTGGCGGAGCTGAGGTAGACGAGGCGCGGGACCCCGGCGCCGCGGCAGGCGGCGAGGACGTTGCGGGTGCCGTCGATGTTGACCGCGCGGACCTGCTCGACGCGGCTGTGCTTGGTGTGGACGAGCGAGGCGTTGTGGAAGACCGTCGCGTTGCCGCGGAGGGCCTCCGCGACGGCCCGTGGGTCGCAGATGTCGGCCTCGACGAAGCGGACGTCGCCGCGCCAGGGGTCGATCTTGCGGTCGAGGACGGTGACGGAGTCGCCGCGGAGGGCGAGCGCGTCGACGAGGTAGCGGCCGAGGAAGCCGCACCCCCCGGTGACGAGCGAGGCGCGTGGTTCGGTCATGTGCGGCGATGGTAGCCGAGCCGGGTCAGCGGCACACGAGGGTCGAGTTCGGGCCCTCCTGGCAGGGCGCGTCGTCGGGGTTATCCTCGGCCCAGCAGCAGGGGAAGCGGCCTGGCTTGAGGTCCTTGGTGCCCTCGACGTAGGGGCACTCTTCGCCGCGGCTGGTGCAGCAGCCGAGGTCGGCCTGGGAGATCGCCGAGACGTCGAAGTCGCGGCAGTCGTCGGCGCACTTGTAGCTGCACTCGACGCTGTAGTTGCTGCCGCAGACGGCGCGGCAGTGCTGCTCGAGCATGTCGGGCTGGGCGCGGTCCTCGTCGCAGATCTCGGCCGCGAGCGTGATCATGCCCTCGAAGTCGACCGGGAACTCGCCGTCGAGCTGGTGGTTCTTGCAGTACGAGCACGCCGAGCGGTCGTAGAGGCACTTGGCGGTGCACCGGGTGGAGGAGCCGGAGCCGTACTTCCGGGTCACGCCGCCGGGGGAGACGAGGTCGGCGCAGGGCACGGGGGTGAGGATGTCGTCGATGGCGGGGTCGCACTCCTCGTCGCCATTGACGACGCCGTCGCCGCACGCCGTGCACCCGGAGTAGTCGACGGTGCAGTCGCCCCTGCACGTGGGGGTGCCGGCGTCGCCCGGGCAGATCGCGCCGCCGAGGTCGCCGAGCTCGCACTCTTCGCCCGGGTCGAGCGCTCCGTTCCCGCAGAGGTCGCAGGCTTCGGCGACGAATTCGCAGGTGGAGGGGTCGCAGGGCGAGGAGTCGCGCGCGAGGCCGCCGAGCTCGGCGCAGAGCTCCGTGTAGCTGTTCGGCGCGGCGGGGTCGCACTCCTCGTGGGCGAGCTCGTCGACGTAGCCGTCGCCGCAGACCTTGGCGGGGTGGAAGTCGACGATGCAGCCGGCGATCGACGCGGCGAAGAGCGCGGCGAGCGAAGGGCCAGCGGGCTTCATCGTCGCAGCACGATAGCACAGCGGGCTCGGGGCTCGCGTCGCCTAGCGAAGCTGCCTAACTTCGCCAAACTAACGCTCTGGGCTCTGGGCTCGCGGCGCGTCGCGTGCGACCGAGCGAGCGCTGGCCTTGCGTCACGGGGGCCTCGCGCATAGGCTGTGCGAACTCGCGCATGGCCCCAGGTCCACAGCTCGATCTCTTCGGTGAGCCGGCGCCGGCGCCGGCGCAGGAGCGGGTGGTCGCTCCGGCCGCGGTGCCCGACGAGCTCGTCGCGCTGGCGCAGCGGCTCCCGCCGAACCTGCGCTTTGGGACATCGTCATGGGCTTACCCTGGGTGGGCCGGGATCGTCTACGACAAGCCGCACTCGCAGCAGAAGATCGCGCGGGAGGGTCTGGGGGCCTACGCGCGACACCCGTTGTTGCGGGCGGTGGGGATCGACCGCAGCTACTACGCGCCGCTGCGCGCGGAGGAGTTCGCGGCGTACGCGGCGGCGGTGCCGGGCGGGTTCCGCTTT
This sequence comes from uncultured Nannocystis sp., assembly GCA_964567335.1. GTDB lineage: Bacteria > Myxococcota_A > Polyangia > Nannocystales > Nannocystaceae > Nannocystis. The sequence continues at coordinate 7,410 of CAZMML010000069.1, forward strand.
CTCGTCAAGGCGCACGAGGCGTGCACCACCGCGGTGTGGCCGCGTCACGGGCGCTACGGCCGGGTGCAAGGGCAGGCGAACGAGCGCTTCCTCGACGCCGAGTACGCGCGCGAGGCGGTGGTCGAGCCGGCGCTCGCGGGGCTCGGCGACCGGTTCGGTCCCTTGCTCTTCCAGTTCGCGCCGCAGGACTTCGACGCGCTCGGCGGGGCGCGCTGGTGGACCTCGCGCCTGCGCGAGTTCCTGCGGGCGCTGCCGACGGGGCCGCTCTACGCGGTCGAGGTGAGGAACCGAGGGCTGCTGACCGGGGGCTACGCGGACGCGCTCGACGAGGTCGGCGCGTGCCACTGCGTCAACGTGTACCCCGGGATGCCGCCGCCGCTGACCCAGTGGGCGCGTGTGCGTGGGGAGCGAGGACCGGCGCTGGTGTGCCGGTGGATGCTGCACCCCGGCATGGACTACGAGCGGGCCGCGGCGCGCTACGACCCCTTCGACGCGCTGGTGGACGAGGACCTCGCGAACCGTGACGAGTTGGCGCGCCTGTGCTTGCGAGCGGCGGACCTGGGACTCCCGACGACGGTGATCGTGAACAACAAGGCGGAGGGCTCGTCGCCGCGGACGATCGCCCGGCTGGCGGCGCGGCTCTCGGAGCTCAGCGCCGCGCGGGGCCTGACGCCGGGGTGACGGGCGCCGGGGTGACGGGGGCGCCGCCGGAGACGGCGAGGGTGTTGATCTCGGCGCCGAGGATCGTCTCGAGGGTGTACATGGCCTCGAAGTAGGTCGCGTAGGCGTCGAGCGCCTCGGTCTGGATCCGGAGGAAGTTCTCGCGGGCGACGAAGACCTCGATGAGCTCGACCTCGCCGAGTTCGAAGGCGACCTGGAGGAGGTTGAGGTTCTCCGCGAAGCGCGGGACGACCTCTCGGGAGTAGGTGCGCACGCGCTCCGCGGCGGTGTTGAGGGCGTCGACGGCGCGGCGGGTGTTGAGGGCGAGGATGTAGCGGAGGTTCTCGAGCTCGGTGCCGGCGACGCTGAGCTCGGCGCGGGTCTGGGCGCGCGCGGCCTGGTTGCGCTTCCAGAGCGGGAGCGGGACGGTGACCATGACGAGGCCGATCCGCGAGTCGACGCCGGAGCCGGGCTCGGACTCGCGGCCGGCGTACACGCCGAGCTGAGGCTCGGGCATGCGGTCGCGGTCGGCCGACCTGACGCGCGCCTGGCCGAGGTCGACCGCGGCCTCGCGGGCCTTGAGCGCGGGGTGCTCGCCGAGGACCGTGGCGATGAGCTGGTCGGCGTCGCGGACCTTGATCGGATCGCCGATCTCCCCGGCGGGGGCGATGATCTGTCCTTGGGGCCACCCCGACATCTCGGCCAGGTAGATGCAGGCGAGGCGGTAGCTGAGATCGGCCGCGAGCTTCGCCTGCTTGGCGCGGGCGAGCTCGCCTTCGGCGACGCGGACCCTGAGGCGTGAGATCTCGCCCGCCTGTTGGCGACGGCTCGCGACATCGAGGAGTCGGGCGGCGAAGGCCTCGGTGCGGGCGGCGGTGCGGGCGCGCTCCTTCGCCACGAGCGCCATGTTGTACGCGTAGTGGACGCGTGCGTGGGTCTCCCAGCGGACCTGGTCGAGCTCCTTGTCAAGGTAGGAGCGGTAGCTGCGGCCGGCCTTGAGGCGGAGGCTGCGCTCCCGGGCGATCTCCAGCGGCTGGTTGAAGGTGCTCTGGAGCTCGAAGTTGGTGCCGGCCTGGTTCACGCGAGCGCCCATGCCGAGGTAGAGCTGGGGGTTGTCCGGGAGGAGGGGCTTGGCGCCTGCGACGGCGGCGTCGCCGAGCTCGAGGCGCGAGCGGGCGAGGCGGACGTTCATCGCGTTGTCGGTGGCGTGCTTGAGGACGGTGTCGAGGGGGAGGATCTGCGCGCCGGGGACGATCGGCTCGGGGATCTGCGGGGCCGGCTGCGGAGCCGGCGTAATCAGCGGCGGCAGCTCGTCACGCCGCGGGCGCGGCGGAGCGGCGTGAGCGTGGACAGATGTGAGGAGGGCCGCCGCGAGGGTCAGGCCGAGAGATCGGCGAGAGCAAGTCATGGACGCCGTCAAGTGGTGCGGACTTTTACACGTCGGGTGGTGCCCGGCCAAGGAAACTCACCGCTGACTGGCGCAGGTGCGCACCGGCGGGTATCAGGAGGCCTGAAGCTTGACATTAACTGGGCGTAATGTTTGCTTTCTGAGAGCAGAGGATCTCACGCGAGCCGCGGAGATCGCGCGCCGCCTGTGGCGATCGTAGACTTTTCTCTTCATCGTGAAGCTCCACAGCATCAGAAGTATGGACAGTTCCACACTCCGTCGCCCGTCTTGGAGCCTCGCGGTCGCGCTGATCGTCGCGTCCGGTTCTTCCGGGCTGGGGTGCAACGACAGCGACGCGTCCGAGGCCGGGACGGCGGCCAAGCCCGCTGAGTTGCCCTTCTTCGAGGACGGCGTGATCAAGTTGCCGGAGCTCTTCGCGGAGAAGGCGGCGCTGCAATCCGAGGTCGTGGAGGAGACAGACATCACGCCGGTGATCCACGTGACCGGCGTGCTCGAGTTCGACGAGCTGCGGATCGCCGAGGTCGGCT
>CAZMML010000070.1:0-9972 GCA_964567335.1 uncultured Nannocystis sp.
CGGGCTCGAAGCGGGGCCCGCGTCCCCCAATCATGCGAGCGATCCCGCGAATTGTGCCCATCAGATCGAGGCAACTGACCCGGGTTTGGACATGCGCACATCGCATACATGTACTCGTACCGACACCGTCTAATCACAGCACCATTCAACGTGCCACCGATTATTGAGGGGGGTCTTGTCGCGGATTAGCGTCGCCGCTTAGGGTAGTCGGCGATGACGTACCGCGACCTATTCACCACCTCGATCGCCGCCCTCGCAACCTTCGCTGGTTTCGAGCTCACTGCGAATGCCGCCACCCCTTTCGCGGCCTTTGAGAGCGGTCAGGTCCGGCCGCTGGCGCTGAGCGGCAACCGGAACCGTCTCTTCGCGGTGAACACCCCCGACAACCGCCTCGAGATCTACGACGTCACCGACTGTGGCCTCCATCACCGCGCGTCGGTCCCGGTCGGGCTCGAGCCGGTCTCGGTCGCGGTCCGCAGCAGCAACGAGGTGTGGGTGGTCAACCACCTCTCGGACAGCGTGAGCATCGTCAACGTCGGGGCGTCGGTGCCCTACGTGACGCGGACCCTGCTCGTCGGCGACGAGCCGCGGGACATCGTCTTCGGCGGGACCAACAAGACCAAGGCCTTCATCACCACCGCCCACCGCGGTCAGAACGCCCCGTATTCGCCGCAGCTCACGACGCCGGGGGTCGGCCGCGCCGACGTGTGGGTCTTCGACAGCACGAACCTCGGCAACAGCCTCGGCGGCACGCCGGTCACGATCGTCAACCTCTTCAGCGACACCCCGCGCGCCCTCGCCGTCACGCCCGACGGCAAGCGGGTCTACGCGGCGTCCTTCAACTCGGGCAACAAGACCGCGATCGTCGCGCTCGGGCTGGTCCCCGACGGCGGCGAGGCGGAGGGCGGGATCCCGCTGCCGAACGTCAACCACGCCGGCGTGCCCGAGCCCGACATGAGCCTCATCGTCAAGTTCGACGGGGCGCACTGGGTCGACGAGACGGGGAACCAGTGGGACGACCAGATCAAGTTCAGCCTCCCCGACCGGGACGTCTTCGTGATCAACGCCGACCTCAACGTCCCGGCGCTGATGCCCGGCGGCGCGGGCTTCTTCTCCGGCGTCGGCACGACGCTCTTCAACATGATCGTCAACCCGCAGAACGGGAAGGTCTACGTCACCAACACCGAGGCCCGCAACGAGGTCCGCTTCGAGGGCGAGGGCCTCTTCGCCGAGACGACGGTCCGCGGGCACGCGGTCGACAACCGGATCACGGTGCTCAGCGGCGGCGGCAGCGTCGAGCCGCGGATCCTCAACCAGCACATCGACTACGACGCGCCCTTCCAGCCGGTCCCCAACCCGGTCGGCGCGCTCAGCGTCTCGCAGCCGAACGGCATGGCGATCACCGGCAACGGAGAGACCCTCTACGTCTCGGTCCTCGGCAACGACAAGGTCGTGATCTACGACACCATGGACCTCGAGACGGACAGCTTCTACCCCGACGCGGTCGACCAGATCGGCGTCAGCGGCGGCGGCCCGACCGGCCTCGTCCTCGACGAGAGCCGCGACCTGCTCTTCGTCATGACCCGCTTCGACAACGGGATCTCGATCATCGACACGGACGGGCGCGAGGAGGTAGACCACGTCACGATGCACAACCCGGAGCCGGCCTCGCTGGTCGCTGGTCGGCGCTTCCTCTACGACGCCGCGCTGACCTCGAGCAACGGCGACCAGGCCTGCTCGTCGTGCCACATCTTCGGCGACAAGGACGACCTCGCGTGGGACCTCGGCAACCCGGACGGCGACGTCGTCGCGCCGCCGACCAACACCCGCGCGGTCTTCGGGGTCGGCCAGAACGACTTCCACCCGATGAAGGGGCCGATGACGACCCAGAGCCTCCGCGGCATGGACAACCACGGGCCGATGCACTGGCGCGGCGACCGCAACGGCGAGAACCTCGGGCCGCCCGCGCAGCCCAACGGCGGGGCCTTCGACGAGAAGGCGGCGTTCAAGGCCTTCAACCCGGCCTTCGTCGGCCTGATCGGGCGCGACGCGCCGCTGACCGAGGCGCAGATGAACGCGTTCACCGAGTTCCAGCTGCAGGTGATGTACCCGCCGAACCCGATCCGCGCGCTCAACAACTCGCTGAACGCCGACCAGCAGGCGGGCCGCGACTTCTTCATGAACAACGACTCGTTCTTCTTCCCGCCCGAGCCGCTCTTCAAGTGCGTCTCGTGCCACGCCACCGACCCGAACGGCAACGCGGAGTACAACGTCGAGCGCCCGGGCTTCTTCGGCTCCGACGGCCGGGTGGTCTACGGCGAGTTCTCGCAGACCTTCAAGATCCCGCACCTGCGCAACCTCTACACCAAGGTCGGCACCTTCGGCTTCGGCTCGCCGGACTTCTTCTTCAACAGCCCCGGCCTGCCCTTCTACGACGACTCGTTCCAGGGCGACCAGATCCGCTCCTTCGGCTTCACCCACGACGGGTCGAAGGACGTGCCGATGCGCTTCTTCAACGCCTTCGTCGCCACGCCGGACAGCCCGGAGGGCTTCACGGAGTTCGACACGATGCGCAAGGTGGCGGAGTTCATCTTCGCCTTCGACACGAACTTCAAGCCGATCGTCGGCCAGCAGATCAGCCTCACGAGCAGCAACGGCGCGACGGTCGGCCCGCGGATCGACCTCATGAAGGCCCGCGCGAACCTCGGCGAGTGCGAGCTGATCGCCAAGGCGCAGTACTTCAATTACCAGATCGGGAACACCGAGCTCGGCTTCTTCTACAACGGCGTCAAGTTCGTCCCGAGCTTCCCCAGCCTGGGCCTGTACACCGACGCCCAGGTGCGCCAGCTCGCCGTCTCGACCGGCAAGCCGGTCACCTACACCTGCACGCCGCCGGGCTCCGGCCAGCGCCTCGGCATCGACCGCGACGCCGACGGCTATCGCGACGGCCAGGAGCTGCTCGCCGGCAGCGACCCGGCCGACCCGAACGACACGCCCTGACGGACGCGGGCGCGGGCGTGAGGCCCGGGGCGGCGCCGCCGACCCGGGCCTCGCCGTCCGCGGGCACCTCCACGAGCCCCGGGTCCCTGGTCGTTCAGGCGCGACGGCCCGCGGGCGAGCTCCGCGGGACGCGCGAGAGCGGGCCCCGCCGGCGCGTAGGGCGGGGCTAGGGGCCGCGTCGCACCGGGGGTTTGGTGGGCGGGCGGGTGAGCAGCTCGCCCGCCGTCTTCGCGGTGGCCTTGGGCGCTTCGGGCTTGGCCGCCTCGGGCTTCGGGGCGAGCGGGCTGATCTTGAGCCGGCGCTGCGCGAGGGCGAAGGCGAGGCCGTCCTGGAGCGTCCCGAGCGTCTGCAGGCCGCCGAGGCCGACGCCGCTCTGGACGATCGTCCTGGCGATCTCCGACGAGAGCCCGACGAGGAGCAGCTCTGTCCCGAGCAGCCGCACGGCGAGCGCGAGCTTGATGACCAGCCGCGCCGCCTCGGCGTCGAAGATCGGGACCCCTGAGATGTCGACGATCACGACCTGCGCCTGCGACTTCGCCACGGCGTGGAGCAGCTTCTCGGTCAGGAGCTGGGCACGGAAGGTGTCGAACACCCCGACGAGCGGGACGACGAGGATCCCCTCGACGACGGGCGCGATAGGCGTCGACGCCTGGCGGATGACGTCGAGGAGCCGCATCTTCTCTTCATAGGCGGTACGTAGCTCCCCGAGCTGTCGCTCGAGCTGGAGCACCTCCTGCTGCGCCGCCCGCTCCTGGACCTGTTGCTCACGTAGGGTCAAAAAACGCATCGACGCGACCATCAGCGCCTCGTAGAGCCAGTCCTCGACGAGGCGGCGAGAGGCGCCGGTGACGGTGCCGTCCGCGTCCACCGACGCGAGCACGATCGTCCGCAGCGACTGCGCATAGTAGCGGATATCCGAGAAGCCGAGCCCGTGCGTGGCGAAGCGTTCGACGAGCTGGAGGAGCACCACGCGGACCGCCTCGCGCTTGGCCGCGGCGAGGTCGTCGCGCATCGCGAGGAGCACGGCCCGCGCGAGCTCGCGGCACACGCCCTCCCCCTGGGCGCGGAATAGGCTGCCGGGCCGCGCGGCCAGGCGGCGGGTGAAGGCCTCCTCGAGGTCGGCCTGGGATCGTTCGAGCCAACCGGCGAGCATCTCTCCTCCTTACCACGTCACGTGGTAGATGCAGTGAGGGGCCCCCTCCTCCATGCAGCCGACCCCGTGCTCGACCAGCGCCGTGGCCCCGTAGCGGGCGCAGCAGCCCTCGATGATCCCGAAGTTCAGGGCGCAGGGCCCGCCCGCAGACCACTCGAGCGTCGCGCTGTGGTCGTCCTCGAAGGTGCAGAAGATCTCGCCGACGTTCGGGCCGCGCGCGTTGAGGTGGTACGCCGCGCCCAGGCTGTTCAGGAGGGTCTGCACGTTGTCGATGCCGGGCGGGAAGTCGGCGGCCTCGATGATCTTCTTGCCGACCGCGATCACCGCGCCGCGACCGACCTCGCGGGCGATCTTCGTGTACACCGCGATCGCCGGTTCGAAGTCGTACCACTTCTCCGGGTCGAGCCGATCGATCCCGACCTCGCGGAGGATCTTGTCGACCAGCGCCTGGGAGTGCCCGAGCGCAAGGATGAACGAGTTGAGGGAACCGCCGAAGTACTCCCGCTTCTCCGCGCTCACGTGGCCTCCTCAGCGTCCTAAGTCGCTGCGGCCTCACGGTAGCGCGACCGGGCGCTGCTTGTCTATCCGACCGGCGGCCGCGAGAGGCGCCACGTCGGCTTCACAGGCGTGGGCGCGCGCGCGCGCTCGACGAGCTCGCGCCGGCATGTCTCCAACGACCTGACCCTACGAGCATGTTTATAACGGGCCCCGGCCGCGGGGGACGCCACGGAGCGCTCGCGGGTGCGCGAGCCGGGGGCGGGTGTGAACGAGGATGTCCGCGGCGCCCGGGCGGGGCGTCCGCGCGCTCAAGGGCCGCAGCACGACATGTCCGCGTCCTCGTAGCAGATCGCGGTGCCGACGGCGTGCCCGGGGCGGGGGCAGCGGTGGCCGCACACGCATCGCTCGCCCTGGCGCTCGCACTCGCCACACGCGCGGGGCGGCGGGTACTTCTCGGGGAGGGCCGCGCAGCACGCGGGCTCGCAGGCTTGCGCGCAGATCTCGACGTGTCCGGTGTTGGCGTTGCCGCCGCATGGGACCCCGCGGTCGCAGTGACCGTGGGCCAGCTCGCAGCCCGAACACGCCTCGGTGTCCTTCAGGGGCGAGCGCTGCGGCGTCGCGGCCCCAGGCGCCGCGTCGTTCGTGGGCGGCGGCGGCGTCGCCGGCGGCGCGGGCCGTGTACACGCGACCCACGTGACGAGGGCGCCGAGGAGGGCGCGGCTTGACGCACGACGAGGCACCGCGGCTCTCATGCTAGCGGATCGGCGCGCGCGCGGGCGGACCTCGGGGCGAGCGCCTAGATCGGCTCGAGGCGGACCCAGGTGACGCTGTCGCTCGCGACCTCCTTGCTGCTGTCGAGCACGACCGCGACGTCGCCGGCTAGGGTCTTGGTCCCCCAGGTGTCGGTCCAGAAGTCCTTGTCGTCGCGCTGGGGGACCCGGCGACCCTCGCCGTCGACCACGAAGAGGGCGCCCGCCGGGTTGCGGTTGGTGCTATGCCGCGCGCGGATCGTGATCACGTAGTCGCCCGGCGCGACGTCCTTGAAGAGGAAGGTCGCGGTCCCGTGCGTGGTCCCGTCGGGCTCGTAGAGGCCGCCGCAGTCGAGCATCGCCTGGTCACCCTTGGCGGTGAAGGCGTAGCCCTCGAGGAAGTCGCAGCGGAGGACCCAATTATGGCGCTCGGTATAGACCGCGTCCTCGTAGCCGAGCTGGCGCGCCTCGGCTGGCGGCGGGGGAGGCTCGGGGCAGGCGTCGAGGGTCGCCTCGACCTCGAGCGCGACCTGACCGACGCGATAGAAGGTGCCCTCGACGAAGGCGCCGGCGCCGAACTCGACCTGGTTGTCGCCCGCGAGCGTCGCGCCGGTGACCTCGATCGCGTGATCGTGCTCCGCGTTCTCCCACGCCGGATCGGCCGGCATGTCGAGGGGCGCGCCACCGTTGAGGAAGATCTGCCCCTCCTCGCCCGGGTGGTCCGCGTCGTAGCTGCGGTAGGTCAGCGTCGCGCGAGTGACCAGCGCGGGATCCGGGAGGCCCGGGACGACGAACTTCAGGCGCTCGATGGAGCCCTTGGGGACCTTCAGCTCGACCAGGCCGGGCCCGCCCGCCGCCGGGTACGCGCAGACCTTCGCCGGCGGCGGCGGGCCGCTCTCGGCCGCGCCGGTCGACGAGGACGCCTCGCCGGTGCTGCTCGTGCCCTCGGGGCCGGTGGTCGTCGGGGGGGCGCCGGACGAGCTCTCAAAGCCATGTCCCGAGGAACCTGTGCTGGAGGACGTGTCACTGTCGGCGCCGGTCAGCGGCGGGAGCGTCGCCGACGCGGCGAGGCCGCCGCTGGCGTCGGAGGAGCCGCCGGCGCAGGCGGCGAGGAGGAGGAGCGCGGAGCAGGGGCGGGCAATCAAACGCACAGCGGCGCGACCCTAGCACAGACGGCGCGATCTTGCGCCCGCGTCCGGGACCGCGTCGGCGGTGCCCCACGCGCGACGCGGTGGCGCTCGAGTCCGTCGCCCCCGAGCGCTCCGGCGAAGGTCGGTGGTGCGGCGCGTCGGACGGCGCGACACGCCGCGGCCCCGAGAGCGTCGCGCGGCGCGTGCCCGCTTGACCAGGTGGGGGGTGCGGGCTACGTTTGCTCGCGTGGGACGCAAGTTTCGTGACGTCGGCGGCACGCCGGGGGGCCTTCCGGTCTTCCTTCTGGGCCTCGGGATGCTGGCGCTCGGCGCGTACCTGCTGATGAACCAGGTGATCGTGCACAGCGGCTACTGGCGCTTCTGGGGCGACAACACCTTCGGGCTGACGCTTCTGCCGCTGCTCTTCGGGATCGGGCTGCTCTTCTACAACGCGCGCTCGTGGATCGGCTGGCTGCTGACGGCGCTCGGCTCGCTCTTCATCTTCGCCGGGATCATCGCCAACCTGCAGATCTACTTCCATCCGACCACGCTCTACAACACGCTGGCCATGCTCACCCTCCTGGTCGGGGGGCTCGGGCTCGTGCTCCGCTCGCTGGCGCCGATGCGGCGCTGAGCTCGAGCCGAGCGGTCGGCGCCGTGGTACCCTGACCACGAAGCGTGTCCTCCGCGACCATCACCCTCGAGCGCCTGACCAAGGTCTACCGCGGGGGGCGCGGGGTGCGGGACCTCGAGCTCGAGGTCCGCGCGGGCGAGACCTTCGGCTTCATCGGCCCCAACGGCTCGGGCAAGTCGACGACGATCCGCACGCTCGTCGGCCTGCTCCGGCCGACCGCCGGGCGGGCGCTCGTGCTCGGGCGCGACGTGACCCGCGAGGGCGTCGACCTGCGGGCGCGGATCGGCTACCTCCCGAGCGAGCCGCGCCTCTACGACGGCATGAGCGTCGCCGAGATGCTCGCCTACTTCGGCGGCTTCTTCCGCGGCGACACCGCGGCGCGGCGGCGGCGGCTCGCGGAGGCGCTGGACCTCGACCTCTCGCGCCGCGCCGAGGACCTCTCGCTCGGGAACAAGAAGAAGGTCGCGCTGGTCGCCGCGCTGCTGCACGACCCCGAGGTGCTGATCCTCGACGAGCCCACGAGCGGGCTCGACCCGCTGATCCAGGCGCGCCTCTTCGAGGTGCTGCGGGACGAGCGGGCGCGCGGGGCCACGGTGTTCTTCTCCTCGCACGTGCTCTCGGAGGTCGAGCGCCTGTGCGAGCGGGTCGCGATCCTGAAGGAGGGGCGGCTCCTCGAGGTCGCGCGCACCGACGACCTGCGCGCGCGTCGGGTCAAGCGGGTGCGCGCGCGGCTCGCCGCGCCGGAGCGGCCGCTCGCGGCGCTCTCGCTCGCGGGGGTCGGCGAGGTGACCCACGAGGGGGCGTCGGTCCGCTTCGTCTACGCGGGCGAGCTGCCGGCCCTGCTGGGCGCGCTCGCGGCCGACCCGCCGCTCGACCTGTCGATCGACGAGCCCTCGCTGGAGGAGGTCGTGCTCTCGCGCTACGGAGGCGGCGATGGCTGAGCGCTCGGGGCACGGGGCCGCCTTCATCAACGTCCTGCGGCGCGAGCTGGGGGCCGCGTGGCGCGGCGCGCTCGGCTGGTGGCTGCCGACGGCGGCGATGCTGGCGATGACCCTCTCGCTCCAGCCCGAGATGGCGCAGAAGGGGAGCATCTTCGAGCAGAAGCTGGAGACGATGCCGAAGGGGCTGATGGTCGCGTTCGGGGTCGTCGCGCAGAACCTCGCCGACCCGGTCCACTACGCGGCGACGAACTTCGCGCTGATCACGCTGCTCGGGGCGGTCTTCGCCGGCATCCTCGGCGCGGGGCTGGCGGCGAAGGAGGAGGCGCTCGGCACCGGCGAGCTGCTCTACGCCCTGCCGGTCGCGCGCCGGACCGTGCTGCTCGGCAAGGCCGCCGCGGGGCTGGCCCTCGTCGTCACCTTCGACGCGCTGCTCTTCGTCGTCGCGGTGGTCAGCTACGCCTCGATCGGCGTCCCGCTGAGCGACCCCTGGGCGCTCGCGTCGCTCTTCGTCGCCTCGGGCGCGCTCCACGCCTCGCTCGTCGGGATTGCGATGCTCGCCGGGATCAGCGCGTCGCGCCCGCGCGCCGCGGGCTCGCGCGGGCTCGCGGTGGTGTTCGGTCTCTACGGCCTGAACGTGCTCGGGGCGCTGAGCGAATCGCTGGCGGCGCTGCGCGGGATCTCGCCCTTCCGCTACGCCGAGCCGACGCGGATCCTCGCGGGCGGCGCGGAGGCGGGGGTCGTCGGGCTGGTCGTCCTGGCCCTGCTGACGATCGCCGCCTCGGTCGCGATCTTCGAACGGCGCGACATCCACGCGTGACGCTGGCGGAGGTCCGCGTCCTGCGCTATGCCCCCGTCCGTGCCGCCGCTCCGCCTCGTAGCACCTCTCTTGATCAGCGCGCTGCTCGCCTGCCAGGGCGGCGGGGGCGGCGGGACGGCGCAGGGGACGGGCTCCTCGACCGGCGAGGCGAGCGCCGGCTCGAGCGGCTCGAGCGCGTCGGCCTCGTCGACGAGCGGCCCCGTGACCGCGTCGACCGGGGGCTCGATCGGGGGATCGACCGGAACCGCGTCGAGCGGCACGCCGACCACCGGGCCCGGGGCGGGGTCCTCGAGCGGGGGCAGCTCGAGCGGGGGCGCGTCGAGCTCGGAGACCGGCGGCGCGCGCGAGTGCGCCGCCCACCCGGACTGTCCGCAGGGCCAGATTTGCGCGCAGTCGTGCACTGACGACTGCGACCAGACGATGTACCCCAACCCCTGCTGCCAGCGCGACTGCGTCGACTTCGCGCCGCTGAGCTGCGACGCCGTGGGGGGCGCGTGCGCGGCAGAGTGCCCGAAGGGCACCTACACGGCGGCCAACCCGGACGCGTGGGCCTGCGGGCAGCCCCAGGGCTGTTGCCTCCCCGAGGTCGAGGGCTGCGCCGAGCACCTGCACCGCTTCGCGTGCGAGTCGCAGGCGGCCTGCGTGTGGGTCCTGGCCGACTGCGAGATCGAGAACTGCAACTTCCCCGACAAGGGGACCTGTCAGGCCGCGTGAGGGGGTTCAGCGCCGCGCGAAGACCTTGAGGTACTCGTCGCGGTGCTTGGCGTCGAGGAGGGCGAGCTTGTCGCCGGGATCATCCTGGTGGCGGACCGCGTAGCCGCCCTCACGCAGGGCCTTGAGGTGCCGCTGGACCGCCTCGGCGTCGAGGTGGAAGATCTTGGCGATCGCCTCCGCGTCGCAGGTGACGCGGGGAGCCCGCGCCGGTCCGCGGCGGCCGCGGTAGCTCGTCGCCTCCGCGGCCTCGACGAAGCTCCAGAGGTAGGCGAGCACGACCTTGGCGCCGGGCGACAGCGGCTCGCCGTCGGGGGTGGTCGCGGAGAAGAGCTCTCG
>CAZMML010000071.1:0-9938 GCA_964567335.1 uncultured Nannocystis sp.
TGACCCGGACCTCCTCGCCCGAGACCTCGATCACCGCGTGCATGCGGGCGACCGCCTCATCGTCGAGGCAGATGTGGCTGCTCTTCAGCTTGCCGATCTTGATGACATCCTGCGTCAGCGTCTGCGTGTCGACGAGCTGATCGCCGTAGAAAACCTTGATAGCGAGCGTCTTGGTGGACATGGGTCGGGCCTCGGCGGTTGTTCGCGGGCAAAGACAGCGGGCGGCGGGGGAGGTTCCTTGGGATCTGAGATTTCTTCAGAGCCGATTCGTGCAGTTTCTCACGAGAGAGATCTACACGTCGTTGGCCATCTTGATGAGCTCAGGGATGAAGTGTGGGCGGATCGTGATCAAGCTCGCGTGCTTGGTCCGGCCGCGCGACGCGACGTTCGCACCCTCGGGCGAGAGGAGCTCACCGTCAACGTTGTCGTCATCGAAGTCGTACACCGTGGTGCCGCCACCCGCCCGGCCCTTGTTGGCGGCCGAATCCGCGTCTTGATCGCTGGGAGGGGGAGAGGCGTAGGCGGACGTGGAGACGAAGAGGACGGTCAGGAGGGTGATCAGAGGGAGCCGCATGATGAACCTCGTTCTTTGAATGTTAGCCCGACACGGGGCGCCTTGTAAACGTCTCTGATCCCAGCGCAGCCTACCTCGAACCCCGAAATTGCGGAGGGCGGCCGACGAGCCGCCCTCCGCGATCGGAGCGAGAGTTCGCTGCTACTTCTTCGCGGGCGCAGGCGCCGGCGCGCCGCCTGCAGGCGGCGCTGCGGCGCCACCCGCGGGCGCTGCCGGCGCCGCACCCTCGGCCGCCTCGGCCTCGAGGGCCTGCTTCTCGAGCTCGAGGAGACGCTTCCGCTCCTCCTCCTCCTGCTTCTTCTGCAGCTCCTCGAGCTCCTTGGCCTTCTTCATCAGCTCGGCCGAGACCTTGTTGAACTCGAAGGTCTGGTCGATGGTGGCGATCCGGTCCTTCGCCAGGAGGACCTGCGTGGCCCACTGCTTGTCGCTCTTCGCGGCCTCGATGAACTTGTTGTAGTGGCCCTTGGCGACCGTGATGAGCTTCTCGTTCTTCGCGGTGTCGACGTCGTCCTGAGTGCCGATGTGATCCTGGTAGAGCACGCCCAGGTTGACCAGCGGCCGCGGGTCGGAGGCGTTCAGCTTGATCGCCTTGTTGTAGGAGGCCTCGGCCTCCTTGAACTTCTTGAGGCCGCGCTGGGCGACGCCGAGGGCCAAGTTGGCCTCGACGTTCTTCGCCTGACGCGGGTCCTTGAGCGCGATCTCGAAGGCCTTCTCGGCGGTCGCGTAGTCGCGGAAACGGATCGAGATGAACCCGATGTTGAGGTTCGCCTCGACGTGCCCCGGCTCCACGCGCACGGCCTCCTTGAAGGTCTTCAGCGCGTCGACCTGGTTGTCGCGCTCGAGCAGGAGGAGCCCCTGGATGTTGTAGAGCTCCGACGACTCGCGGCTCTGCTCCTTGAGCACGCGGATACCCTGCGTAACGACCAGGTTCGCGAGCACGAGGTACGACTTGTCCTTGCGGTGGCCGCGATCGTAGTAGATGCGGGCCAGGTTCTCGTAGGCCGCCGGGTTGTTGGAGTCGAGCGCGAGCACGCCCTGGATCGACTTCTCCGCCTCCGTGAAGGCGTTGAGGTCGGTGTTGACGATGAACTGGTTGCGGAGCAGCCCCGCGACGTTGTTGCGCGCCGCCTTCGCGGTGAGCTTGTTGGCCTCGACGCCGCGCTTGAACATGTCGAGCGCCTTCGACTCCTGGCCCTTCTTCCAGTAGATGACGCCGAGGTTGTTGTACGCGAGGTCGAACTTCGGGGCCTGCGACGTGAGCTGAGAGTAGATGCCCTCGGCCTTGTCCTGCTGCCCGCACTCCTCCCACACCGCGCCCGAGTTGAACTGGGCGATGGCCATCTGAACGCCGTGGGTCTTGTAGACCTTCTGGAAGGCTGCGGCGACTCGCTCACACTCGTCGCCGCTCAGCTTCCCGTCGCTCTTGGCCGAGGTGTAGATCTTCGCCGCGTCTTCGAAGTCCGCCTTCGCCTCCTTCGAAGCCTCAGCCGGGTTCGCGCCGCCGCCGGTCTTGCCGCCGGCACCGCCGCCGCCGCCGCCGCCGCCGCCGCCGCCGCCGTCTTCCGGGTTGTTGGTCCCGTCGGTCTTCTTGCCGCAGGCCGTCAGGGCGACAGCCAGGACACCGATGCTTGCGATCTGGATCAGGTTACGCATGGTGGTTGTTCCTCTCCTGGTGGTTCGCCTCACTCGGCGTCCTCGCCTCCGCCGTCCTCTTCCTTGGCCTCTTCGGGCTTCTTCTCCTCGGGCTTCGCCTCGGCGGGCTTGTCAGCGATCTTGTCCTTGCGCTTCTCGCCCTCGAGGTCGACCTGGACATCGACCCGGTCCGGCCTGCTCGCGGTGTACTGACCGACGCCGAAGACCTCGTCGGTCGAGGGGTACTTGTCCGGCTCGCGCTGCTGGAGCTCGTCCTCGCACAGGCGCGAGAACTCGTTGAAGAACTGGAAGGTCGTCGAGCGCTCGAGGCAGTACGAGAACTTGGCGATCGCGGCCTCCTGGATCGGCTGCGCCTTGTCCGAGAGGGCGTCGCAGAAGGCGTAGGCCTGCTCCTCGGTCTTGAACTCCTTCGGGACCTCGGCGCGGTAGAGCTGGTCGGCGTAGTTCTGGGAGACCATCGCCGAGCGCGCCGCCGCCGCGAGCATCCAGAAGGGGCTCTGCTTGGCGTTGACGATGCCGTCGTACTGCTTCTGCAGCTCGTTGCCGATGCTCGTCTTCTTGTTGAAGAAGTCGAGGAAGCGCTTCTCGGAGTCCTCCTTCTTCTTGACCTGCTCCTTGTACTCCTTCTCCCACTTCGGGATGCCGGAGTCCTTCTTGTACTCCTCGACGAAGAAGTTGAGGCCGGCCGGCATCTCGATGCGGAGGTAGTCCTCGTACTGGCGGTCGGCCCGGTACACGCTCGCCATGGCGACCGCGTTGGCGTAGTTCTCGCGCCGGTTGCGGTCCTCCTCGGGGACCTTGATCGTGCCCTTGGCGAGCTTGAGGACGCTGTCGAAGTACTTCTGCGCCTCGTCGGCCTTCTTCTTGCTGCGATCGAAGACGGTGATGATGCCGGAGGTCGGCGCCCCGCAGAACTCGGGGATCTCCTGCTTCTTGCTGGCGCCGGACTTCTTCTCGTTGACCTTCTTTGCCTTCCTCTTGAGGTCCTCGGCCCGCTTACGCGCGGCCTCGCCGGCCTGGGCCTTCTTCCGCTTGATGCTCATGCACGAGTCGTAGAGAAGGCCCTTGTCGCAGGACTGGCGCCAGAGGATCTGGCCGATGCTCGCCTCGGCCACGATGCGGCGGTCCAGGCCGCCGTTCTTGCCGTAGATCTTGAGGTACTCCTCGGCGTGCTTGAGCCGCTCCTCGTCGGTCTTGAGGATGTCGTGCTTGGACCAGAAGATGTTGGCGGCCTGCTCCGGGCTGTCCTTCTTGTAGAGGCCCTCGTACTTCGTCAGGTTGCTGGTGGCCTGCTCGTCCTGGCCGAGGCCGAGGCGGAAGAGGTACGCGTTGCGGAGGAAGTCCGGCGAGTGCTTATCCTTGACGTACTTCTCCGCGTACATCTCCATGTGCTGCGCGGCCTTGTCGTACATCGCGATGGCCTGGTAGTTGCCGGCGAGGTTCTCGAGGGTCTTCTGGTAGTGCTCGCTGCTCGGGAACTTCTCGAGCAGGAACTTGCGCCAGCGGACCGACTGCCCGAGGAGGAACGCGGCCTCGTAGCAGTTGGCGGCGTTCCACACGAGGGTGGACGCCTTCTCGTGCTCATCGCCGTACTCGTTGTAGACCGTCAGGAACTGCTCGGCGCAGAGGCGGTAGCCGTTCGGATCGCCCTTGCGGCCGGCGTCGAGGTAGGCCATCGCCTTCTTCCAGCCGATGCCGGCGAGCAGCCGCGGGATCGCCTCCTTGAGCTGGTCGGCCTCGGGGTGCGTGTACACCTTCATCTTCTGGAGTTTGGTCGCCCACTTCTCGAGGTCGTCCGAAGACTTGAGCTGCTCCTCGGGCGAGTTGTTCTTGTCGATCCACTTGATCGTCAGAACGTCGATGAGCATCTCGGAGCACCACGCGGCGTAGATCGACCCGTCGAACTTGACGACCATCTCCTCAAGCAGCGGACGAGCGTCCGCGAACTTGTTGTGGATCATCATGATCTTCGCCCGGTGGTAGATGATCTTGGGGAGCTCCGGGTCCTTCGGGTCCTTCACGTACTTCTGGTACGTGTCGTACGCCTCGATCATCTTGGACTCGTCCTCGGTGTACGGCGACTCGGGGAAGTCGACGGAGGAGTCGCCCTTGGTGTTCTCGTCCTTCTTGACCTTCTTCTTCTTCTCTTTGTCCTGGTAGACGCAGAGGCCCTCGGCGTTGGTCTTGCAGGCCTTGGCCTGACCACCGGTCTCGTCGTACTCGAGGGCGTTCTTCATCGCCAGCATCTGGGCGAAGGCGGCGTCCTGAGTGAACTTGCCCTCCGGGTTGATCTCGAGGACCTTGACGAACTCGTCGTGGGCGCGACGGAACTTCGCGAGCCCGTCGGGCTTGGTCTTCTTGTCGCCGATCAGGTGCCCGGCGCGAGCCCACAGGAGCTCGGCGTAGTACATCTGGATCTCGTACGAGTCCTTGTCCTTGGGGAAGGTCTTAAGGAAGCCCTCGTAGGCCTTCTCCGCGAGCGCGTAGGTCGCCTCGATCTTCGTCTTCTCGGCCTCGTCGTGCCACACGGTGGCCATCTGCTTCATCGTGTCGAGCGTCTCGTCCCGGCACTTGCGCTTGATGGCCTCCTTCTGGTTGCCGTTCTTGAACTTCTCCCAGTACTCGCCGAGCCGCGCGGTCTCCGTCCACTGGACCTCCTTGTTGTCGGTCGCCAGGGCGTTGATGACGACGCGCCCCTGCCACTCGCAGGTCTGAGCGTCCTCAGGGTAGAGGTCCTGCAGCTTGTGGTAGACGTAGGTCGACTCGGTGTACATGCCCTGCCCGAAGTACTGGACTGCGAGCAGTTCCATCATCTTTCGGGACATGTTCTCGTCTTCCTTCGGGCCGTCGCCGACCTTCTGGAAGAACTCCCACGCCTTGGAGGGCTTGCCGGCCATCACGAAGGCGCGGACGAGGTCGCGGCGAGCGTCGCGGCGGAGCTGCTTGGCGTTCGCCTCGCTGCCGGCGCGTCCCTCGAGGGTCGCGGTGATGGTCTTGACGAAGAAGTCGAGGCTGAGGTCGTAGCGGGGCTCCGCGGTGCCGACCGGGTTGAGGTGGCACCACGCCATCTTGTAGAGGGCGTAGGCGTAGACCGGGCTGTCCTTGAAGGTGATGACCTTCTCGTACAGCTGGAGGGCGTCGCCGATCTTGTTCTGGCCGAAGTAGTAGTCGGCGAAGCTGAGGTACGCGTTGGGGATGTACTGGCTGTTCGGGAAGTCCTGGATCAGCCGGATGTACGCGTCCTTCATCTCCTGCTCGCGCTTGAGCTGGCCGAGCTCGAAGGCGTAGAAGTACAGGGCCTCGTCGAGGCGCTTGTACTTGGAGAGCTGCGGGGTGGTGACGAGGACCGTGTAGAGCTTGACGGCCTGTTCGCTGGCCTCCTTCGACTGGGCGTCGAACTTCGCCTGCTTGGCCTTGAGCTGGTCCGCCTTGCCCTTCTGCTTCGCCTCCTCGGCCTGGAAGATCTGCTCGTAGAGCGCGCCGCTCTGGGTCTCGAAGTAGGCCTTCTTCTCGAGGAAGTGATCGGACAGGCGGAAGAGGAGGTCCGGATACTCGGCGTGGGCGACGTCCGTCGCCTTGAGGAGGCGCTTGAGCTGGTCGATCTGCGTGTCCGCGATCTCCTGAGCGACAGCGGCCCGCTTCTTGGCGAACTCGGTGCCGCCCATCATCTCGACCTTCTTGGTCTTCTCCTTCTCTTGCCTCTCCTTCTCCTCCTTGAACTTCGTGTCGAGGGTGTCCTTCGTGCGGACCTTGCCCGACTTGCGGTTGTACTTGACGGCGCTCTTCTCATCGCCGCCAGCAGGGGGCGCCTCTTGGGCGGATGCGGGCGCGGGGGCGCCGAGGACGGCCACCGCGAGACAGACGCCGCTCAGGATGTTCAGCTTGCGGAACTTGCGGGTTTGGCTGTTCGACTTCATGGACCTCTCACCTCTGATCGGCGGGTCCCGCGGACCCGTCCTTGTTACTTCGGACACTCCGGACGCCAGCGGCCCCCGTCGGGGGCCCGGCTGGCAGCGCCGCTGCTACTCCTCCTTGCAGCGGCTGGTCACCTTGTAGTTGTAGTACCCGAGCTCGTCCTTCCAGTACTCGCCGTTGTAGTTGTAGATCTCGTGCTCGGAGTCGATCTTCGGGCGCTGCGGGCGCCGCTCCTGCGCGGCCCCGTCGTCGGCCGCCTTGATGCGATTCAGGATCTCGTACTCGACCTTGATCGCCTCGCGCTCGAGGTCGTTGATCTGCTGGATCTGCTGCATCAAGCGGCTGCGGGCCAGGGCGCCGGTCGACTCCTTGGCGAGGGAGAGCAGGTTGTCGATGCTCTCCGTGATCTGATCGGAGAGCGGGCTGCTCTTGAAGTCAGGCTTCGCCTCCTCGAGCGCCCCTTGCTCGCGGACAAGCTCGTTGACGAAGGCGTAGTTCTTCTCGAGCGTCTTGTCCTGCAGCGACTTCTGCGCGACCTCCTCGACGAAGGGGTCGAGCTTCGACTCGCTGTTGCGGATCTTGACGCTGAGGTCGAAGAGGGCGAAGTCCTCGGGCGCCTGGCTCAGCAGGCTCTTGAGGTCGTCGCGGGTCTTCGGATAGCGCCGGTTGAACTCCTCGATCGCCAGCTTCGCGGGCTGGTAGCGGCAGTTGAAGTAGTACGTCACCGCCTTGAGGATGATCGACTCCGGGTAGAGGTAGTCGTAGAAGAAGGGCGCGTTGAGCGTGTGGATGTAGCCCAGCGTACGCTGGTAGTGGATGTTGGCCTTCTCCGGCTCCACCTCGACCAGGCGGAACTCGGTCCACGCGTTGGCGAGGATCGAGTCGAGCCAGTAGGGCGACTCGAGCGGGATCTTGTCGTAGTACTTGAGCGCCGTGTCGTACTTGCCGACCTGGTAGAAGATGTAGCCGAGCGCGAGGTTGGCGCGCTCCTCGTAGCGCTGCATCTCCTCCTCGAAGCTCAGCTCCTCGACCTCGCCGGCGAGCTGCTTGCCCTTCTTCTTCTTGGCGAGCTTGGCCTTCGCCTTGGCTTCCTTCTTGCGCTTCTTCTTGTCCTTGGCGAACTGCTCGCGGAGCTGGATGTTCTTGCGGAGGACGTTCTTGAAGGCCTCGACGGCCTGAGGACCGTGGAACTCGCGGGTCTCGGCGACGCCGAGGAAGAACTGCGCCGGGATGTAGTAGTTGCTGTTGTCGGGCACCTGTCCGAGCAGGGCGATCGCCTGGCCGAGGTCACCCTTCTGGTAGTAGAAGCGGCCGAGGAGGTAGTAGAGCTCGTCGCGGACCTCGTCGAAGGCCGAGTCCTCGAGGTCCGTCGGCTTGTATGTACCGACCTTCTCGAGCACGCCTGCGCCTTCGGGCAGCTCACGGCTCAGCGACGCGAGCCACGGGAGGGTGAGCTTGTGGTAGGGGTGAGCCGGCCCGGCCGTGACGATCTCGCTGAACGTGGCGAGCGAGACGGCGTAGTACTGCAGCTTGTAGAGCGACTTGCCGAGCCAGAACTGGGCCCGCGCCTTGTCTCCGGCCGTCTTCCCGGAGGCGACGGCGTGGAAGATCACCGCGGCGCCCTGGAAGTCCTCGGCCTTGTACTTGTCCTCGGCCTCGGCGAGCACGCCGGTGGCCGCGCCGTCCGTCGAGGTCCCGACGACCGGACCGCCCGAGGGCGGCGGCACCGACCCGGAGGGCGGAGGAACCGCACCGCCGGAGGGCGGCGGCACCTTCCCACCGGAGGGCGGCGGGGGCGGCGGACCGGCGAAGGCCGGCGCGGTCTGCAGGGCCCACGTGGCGCAAAGACTGAGAAGGGTGATGGACGTCAGGTGGCGGAGCGATTTCATGCGGTCGATGCGTCCTCAGCGAGCGGAGTTTGGCGATCCGAGAGCAGACCCTCAATCACAAAGTTGTAGGTCACATGTGGGCGGACCTGCGTCGGCGCACTGTGGGCCTTCATGGGGTTTTTGGACGATACCAGCGCCGTGCTCGCTGCCGCAAGGGCCTGAGGCCACGACTTCGCGGGCTCCGAAGGTGTGGCGCGTGCAAGCGGGGACGCAGAGACCATTTTCGCACTCCCGGGCGACCGAGGCGCAGGGCCAGGGCGGACGGGGGAGCAACGCCGGCGGGGAGAGGAAGATCTAGGCCGGGTTCCCGGGATTCAGAAAAATTCCGAGAGACAACCTCTCATCGTATGTGAGTTTAGAAACATACCCTCGCCGAGGTTGGTCGTATTTGCCCTTCATGGAGATCGCGCTGGAGAGATCCCCGCATCTCCCCCGCCTGCACCGCAAAGGCGCTCCTGAAGGCACGTAGGGGTGATTTCGACGCCCGGGGGGGAGCTTGACCCTATGCCTCGGGCGTGTACGATGGGGGCCCTTCTCGGCATGAGACGCCACATGCAAGCAACTCGCACGCCTGCCTTCTTGCGCACCGTCGCCCAAGCACTGGGCGCTCTGCTTCTCGTCCCGCTCGTGAGCGCCTGCCCGAAGGGCGATGTCGGCGCGCCGTGTAACCACGGCGACGTCCAGCCGCCGGACAGCAAGGTCGTCACCTTCCCGGCTCTGAGCTGCAACGACCTGATCTGCGTGTACGCCGACGAAGCCACGCCTCCGGTCGCGCCCTGCATGACCAACGAGGACTGCAACGTCATGGGCGGGACGGCCCAGAAGTTCGCCTGTGCGCAGAACCAGTGCACGTTGGCGTCGCAGTACGTGCTCGAGCGCTCGATGTGCTCGAAGACCTGCGGCTCCGACAACGACTGCGAGGACGGCGGCATCACGAAGAAGGTCCTCGCCAAGGAGTCGAACTGCAAGGCGAACTTCAAGTGCGTGCAGATCCAGAAGCTCGGCGAGTTCTGCTGCCAGAAGCTCTGCGTGTGCAGCGACGACCTGTCTCAGGGGACCGTCGACATGCTCAAGACCGAGTGTGACGCTCTCCCGAAGGATCCGGACGGCAAGCCGGTCTGCACCGACCAGGGCATGGGCCAGCCGATGGGCACGACCACGGGCATGTGAGCTCAGCTCGCGTCGAAGGCCCCGCGGATCCACGTGATCTGCGGGGCTTCTTCGTTGGGCTTGAGGAGCACGCCGACGACGTCGAAGCGCACCGCGACCTGCTCCCAGAGGCCCTTCTCGACCAGCCACGCGGCGGCGCCGCGACGCAGCCGCGCGCGCTTGCGGAGGTCAATCGTCTCCTCAGGCAGGCCCGCGAGATCGTCGCCGCGGCTCCGCACTTCGACGAAGATAATCGTGTCGAGGGGATCCTCGCTCCCAGGCGGGGCGTGGACGACGAGGTCAAGCTCGACCCCGCCCGCCCGGACGTTCCGCGACAGGACGAACAGGCCGTGCGCCTCGAGGTGGCGCGCGGCCAAGTCCTCACCGATCTTCCCGCGGAGCCGGGTCGAGATCGGCTCGGCTGACACGGGCTACTCGCCCGAGGACTGCGGCTCGCTCGCGTCGCTCCCGGTGTCCAGGAGATCGCTGGCGTAGCCGCCGAGGCGCGCACGGATTCGGGCCGCGTTGCCGCTGAGGTTGCGGAGGTAGTAGAGCTTGGCCTTGCGGACCTTGCCGCGGGTGACGAGCTCGATCTTCACGACGCGGGGCGAGCCGATCGCCCACACGCGCTCGACGCCGACGCCGTGGGAGATCTTCCGGACGGTGAAGGAGCCGCGGGCCCCGCCGCGCTTGCGATGGATGCAGACGCCCTGGAACACCTGGATGCGGTCCTTGCCGCCCTCGGAGATCTTCGCGTG
>CAZMML010000072.1:0-9921 GCA_964567335.1 uncultured Nannocystis sp.
CGATCCAGTAGGTGAGCTGGCCGCGGTCCTTGACCGGCAGGCCCCTGAGGTCCCAGGTGTAGCGGTGGCTCCACGCGCGCGCGCGGGCCGGCGGGGCGCCCGCGTCGAGGCGCTGCTGCACGCCGTCCTCGCCCTCGAAGACCAGCGCGGCGCTGGCGAGGCCGAAGTCGTCGCGCGCCTTGAAGCGGAGGTCGACGGCGTCGAGCTCGCTCGGGTCGCTGCGTGAGCGGGGCAGCGGCAGGAGCTCGACCTCCGGCGCCTCGTCGGGCTCGACCTCGAGGGGCATCGCGGCGGCGCGGAGCGGCGGGCCGCCGTCCTCCGGCTCGGCGACGACGTGCCAGCTCCCGGGTCCGCGCAGGGTGAAGCTCGCGCGCCACCTATCATCTGGCCCAAGAGTCATGTCGACGACCTCGGCCGGCGGCGGCGGCGGATCCCCGGGCTCGTGGACGATCGTCAGGCGGATCGCGGCGGCGGGCCGCCGAGCCGTGAGCTCGACGGCGGCCTCGGTGCCGGCGAGCGAGCGCAGCGCGCCGCTCGGGTTGACGAGGTGGCGCGGCGGTCGCCCGCTGTGGCTCGGGGCGCGCAGGGTGATCGAGAGCGACGACCACACGGGCTCGGGCGGCGGCTCGGGACGGCCGTCGGCGCCGGCGATCAAGAGATCGATCCCGCGCGCGAACTCGGGGGAGCCCGCGAGCGCGGCGCCGAGGAGCAGCGCCAGCGCCGCGGCCAGCGCGGGCGCACGCACGCGCGCGGGCGGGGCGGCGAGCCGGGGATCGTAGTGCCGGGTCTCCAGGCCGATCTGCTCGACGAAGAGCGCGGCGAGGTCCTCGGAGCCGGCGTGGTTGCGTGGATCCGCGAGCATGAGCTCGGCGGCGCCGAGGATCTCGCGGCGCCTGGAGACGTCGCGCGGCGTCGGGGGATCCGCACCCGCGCCGAGGATGAGGGGGCGCCGGATTTGGGCTATGGTTCCGGCCGTCCGATGTGGGGTCCCCGCCAGCGTCCGCGCCCGTCGCAGTCCGTGCAGGACGACGCCTGCGCCCGTGAGCGCGGCGGCGAGGAGCCACAGCGGCCGGGCGAGGTCGCCGCGCAGGCTCCATCCGGCCAGCCCCGCGGCGACAACGCTCAGGCCGCCGAGCGCCGCGAGGGACCACAGGGCGGCGGCGGCGAGCTCACGGCGGACGACGACGCGGCGGACGGCCGCGAGGAATTCGACGAGGGGCGTCATGGGCGCGGGGGGACGCGTTCAACTCTCGGTATATCTGCGCCGGGGCTCGCCGTCACGGGCCAGGCTGTGGGCGCCGCTTGCCCGCGGCAGGGCGCGGCTCTCCCTCGCACTCCGTGGTCCGCGCCCCTGGCGCGATCTGCCGCACACTCCGCGCGGGGCCTGGAATAGGGCGGACCCGCGCCCGTCAAAGGAAATAGCCACGTGGTTCCTCCAGAGGCCGATGACCACGCGCTGGTCGAAGCAACCCGTCGCGGTGACCGGGCAGCGTTCCGTTTGCTGATGCAGCGCTATCAGCGCAAGGTCTATTCGATCGCGTACGGCTTCCTGCGGAACCCGGAGGACGCCTTGGACGTTGTGCAGGAGAGCTTCATCAAGGTCCACCGCTACTTGCACAACTTCGAGGGCAACTCGAGCTTCTATACCTGGCTCTACCGGATCGTCACCAACCTCTGCATCGACCACATCCGCAAGAATCGCCGCCACCGCGAGCTCGAGTTCGACGACGGGATCCGCCACGACGGGGCTGATGAGGGGGACGGCTCGGCCTTCGTGCCGCCCTCGAGCCTGGGAGATCCGACCAAGTTGCTGCAGAGGCGCGAGATCCTGGAGGCGGTGCAGGAGGGGCTCTCCCACCTCAGCGACAAGCACCGGGCGGTGATCGTGATGCGGGAGCTCCAGGGGATGTCCTACGAGGAGATGGCCCGCAGCATGGGCTGCTCCAAGGGGACGATCATGAGCCGGCTCTTCCATGCCCGGCGAAACATGCAGCGCCTCCTCACGGAGCGCCTCGGGTACGTACCCACCGGACCTCATGAAGGCGACGATGAAGATTCTGACGCGGAGCGCGTCCCAGCACCGCAGGCAGTGCTTCCATGACCAAGCCGAACTTCGACGAAAAGCGCCTTCACGCCTTCTTCGACGGCGAGCTGTCGCCCCAGGAGCGCGCGGACGTGGAGCAGACGCTCGCCCGCGACCCCGAGGCGCGCGCGTATGTGGACGGCCTGCGTCTGCTCCAGGGCGCGGTTGGCGCCGGCTTCGAGGCCGAGGCGGCCAAGGTGCCGGAAGCGCGCTTCGAGCAGATCTGGGACGAGATCGAGCGCACGCTGGCGCGCGAGTCCGTGCGCGAGGGCGCGAGCTCCTCGTGGTGGACTCGGCTCCGCGGCGCGCTGCGGCCCGCCCTCTGGACCGGCGCGGCCGTCGGCGCGGCCGCTGCGATCGCCCTCCTGGTGCGGGGGCCGGCGGAGGCGCCTCGCTCCCCAGACCCAGTGGTTGCGACGAAGCAGCCCGTCGATGCACCTGTCCCTTCTGACAGCCCGCGCGTCGAGCCCGAGGTCGTGCTCCCCGAGCCCGGCGGCGGCCCGGCGCTGATCCAGCGGATCCAGTGGAGCGGCAAGGCGGGCCGGATCAGCGAGATCGAGGGCAAGCGCAGCACCACCACCGTCATCTGGATCTCCGACGACGACGAGAAGAGCAGTGAGCGTTCGCTATGAAGTACCAGTGGCATAACAAGCGGAACTTGTCGCGGAGCCTGTCCTCGCGCCTGGGCGCGCTCCTCGTCTCGACGCTCGCGCTCCCCGCGATCGCGGTGTCGGGCGTGGCGCTCGCCTCGGGCGAAGCGCGGGCCGAGGTGAGCTCGGTCGCCTGCAAGGTGACCGCGTTCCTGGCCCAAAAGGAAGGTGACGGGACGATCCCGGCCGACCTGAAGTTCCTCGAGGAGCAGCTCCGCGACGACCAGTTCGCCGCGTTCAAGGGCTTCCGCTTGCTCGAGACCAGGGCGCTCCGCCTCGAGCTGAAGAAGCCCGAGCTCGCGGCGCTGAAGTCCGGCTTCCAGCTCAAGCTCAGCCTGCTCGGCGAGGAGAGCACGCGGCTCAAGCTGCACGCCAACCTGCTCGCGCCGGGGCGCGACGCGCCGCTCGTCGACACGGACTACACCATCGACGACAACGGCCTCCTGCTGGTCGGCGGGACGCGCTTCGAGACGGGCAAGATCTTCTTCGCGATCCAGTGCGGCAAGGCCAGCTAGCGCGCGAGGTCGCGACGTGAACGAGGCCCGCGCCGGGAGGCGCGGGCCTCGTCGCGTTGGGGCGCGAGCCCGGGCGCTCCGGCGCGTGCGCGTACAGGCGGGGACGCGCGTCGACGCGCGGGGACCGGGCCGGCGTTTGCCGCGTCCCCCCGCGGAGGGTACTGTATCGCCTCTCCGCGCATGACTCGAACCGCATCTCCGCCGCGTCCGCGGTCCCGGTGGCGCTACGTGGTCGTCGGCCTCGGCGCCCTCGGCACGCTCGCCTGCGGGGCCCTCGCCACCTACCCCTCGTGGGCGGACGGCCTGGTCCAGTCCTACGCCGGCGAGAAGCTGCAGAAGCTCGCGGGGGTCCCGACGAGCATCGAGCGCCTCGACGTCGTCGACCACGACTCGATCGTCGTCGAGGGCGTGTCGCTCGCGGTCGCCGAGGGGACCCAGATCCGCCTCGACCGGGTCGAGCTCGAGCTCGAGCGGGAGGCGCTGTGGTCGGGCCGCGCCGTGGTCGCGTCGGCGCGGGTGGTCGGCGGCGAGGTCGTCGGCGACGCCCGGGCGCTGCGCGCCTACGCCGAGGACCTGCGCGCGAGGCTGGCGGAGAGGTCAGGCGAGACGGAGGGCCGGATCAAGCTGACGCCGCCGAAGGCGGAGATCGAGGGCCTCCGCCTCGATGTCCGCGCCGAGGCGCTCGGGCAGGAGATCGCCGCGCGGGGGAGCGCGGCTGCCCAGCTCGAGCTGGGGCCGCGGCGGGCGGCGCTGGCGCTCTCGGGCGTGGAGCTGCAGGTCGGGGCGCGGGTGCTGCGGGCGGCCAAGCTGGCGACGACGATCGAGGCGCCGCGCGAGCTCGGCGGGGCGCCGCGCTTCCCGCTGACGCTGCAGGTCGAGGGCGCGGCGACCGCGGTCACGCCGCAGATCGCGGCCGCGGACATCCACGGGACGGTGACGGTCGCCGACCTGAGCGCGAGTCGGGTCGCGCTCGACCTGGTCGGCGGCTTCTCGGACGAGGCGCGCCAGGACGGCGATCCGACGGCGGCCTCGCCGCTGTGGGCGCTCCAGGGCGACGTGGCGCGGGACCTCGGCGACGGGACGATCTCGCTGACGATGGAGTCGTTCAAGCTCGGGCGGGTGCCGGAGGTGCTGGCCCGCCTGCCCCTGGTGGAGTCCGAGGCGGCGACCGTCGGCGGCGAGCTGAAGGTCGCGTTCGCCGGCGGCAAGGCGCGCGTCGAGGGGGACCTCGAGATCGCCGGGCTCAACGTGAACCACCCGCTGCTGGCGCGGCAGGTGGTGCGCGGGCTCGGCTTCTCGCTGGCGGCCCGCGCCGAGGTCGACCCCGGGCAGCGCAGCGTGACGATCGAGTCGGCGTCGCTGCGCCGCGGCGCGGTGACGCTGGAGCTCGACGGGTCGCTCGTCCACCCGGAGACCCGCGAGGAGCGGCGCTACCGGCTCCACCTGAAGATGCCGAAGGTCCGCTGCCAGGACTTCCTCGCCGCGATCCCGGCCGAGCTGGCGCCGAGCCTGCAGGGCTTCGAATTGAAGGGGGACTTCGAGTTCGAGATCAGCACCGAGATCGACTACAAGGACCTCGACGCGCTGGTCCTCACGGCGCGCCTCAACCCCGACACCTGCAAGCCGGTGAAGGTGCCCGAGCTGGTGTCCGCCAGCCGGCTGACCGGCCCGCTGGTGCACCGGGTGGTGATGCGCGACGGCTCGGAGCGCGAGGTCGACGTGCGCGAGGGATCCGAGAGCTTCACCGCGCTGGACCAGATCTCGCCCTACATGATCGCGGCGGTGATGACGACCGAGGACGGGGGCTTCTGGAAGCACAAGGGCTTCATCACCTCCCAGTTCCGCGCGGCGCTGCGGCGGAACCTGGAGGCGGGCAAGATCCGCCTCGGCGCGTCGACGATCACGATGCAAATGGTCAAGAACGTGCTCCTCAGCCACGAGCGGACCTTGTCGCGGAAGCTGCAGGAGGTCTTCCTTACCTGGTACGTCGAGCAGGCGCTGACCAAGCAGCGGATCATGGAGCTCTACCTCAACGTGATCGAGTTCGGCCCGGGCATCTACGGGGTGACCCGCGCAGCCTCGCACTACTTCGGCAAGGCGCCGCTCGACCTCACGCCGCCCGAGGCGGCGTACCTGGCGCTGATGCTGCCGAGCCCGGTCCGCCGGCACGTCAACTACTGCGAGGGTGCGCTGACGCCGGTGTTCCAGGCCAAGCTCAAGCGGCTGCTCTCGATCATGCACAGCCGCGGCCGCCTCGACCCGGAGACCTATGAGCAGTGGAAGGAGACCGGGGTGACTTTCGACCCGACCGAGCTCGTCGGAAAGAAGGAGTGCGTGGCGGAGATCGATCGCCTCCTCGCGGCCTCGGCGCAGCAGCGCTCGCTGAGCGGGCTGCTCGACGAGGGCGACGTGCTCGAGGAGCTGCCGAGCGTCGAGGCCGAGCCGGCGCCGCCGCCGAGCAAGGGCAAGAAGGGCCGCCCGCGCTCGGGGATGGACGAGGCGACGCTCGAGCTGCTCAGCGAGGAGGAGCCGGACCGCCGGCGGCCATGACGCGCGGGCGGCGGGCGGCGGCGGCGCTCCTCGGCGCCGCGTGCCTGTGGAGCGGGCCGGCGGCGGCGCAGGAGGTCCTGCTCGAGGCCGACGCCAGCCCGCGCGAGCCTGCCTTCCGCGGGCGCAAGGTCCACGGCGACGTGCGCCTCGGCGCGGGCTTCGGCTTCGTCGCGGAGGACCCGATCTTCATGGCGGAGCCCTCGCGCGGGCGCGACCTCCGCGACGTCGCCCCGGGGCAGCTCCGCCGCGGGGCGCCGAGCCGCCTGCGGCTCTACGACCGCGAGCCGCACCCGGGGACGGTGATCCGCGGCACCGACTGGGACGAGGTCGGCGACTACCTGACGATCCTGCAGCGCCTCCACTACAGCGGCGACTACGTGTTCAGCCGCGAGGGGCGGGTGCTGATCGACCTGCGGGTCGGCGACCTGCAGCGGGTCAGCGTCGGCCACGGGAGCCTCGTCCGCGGCTACGCGAACAGCCTCGACCTCGACCGCCGCCGCACCGGGATCGACCTCGACGCGCGGGTCGAGGGGCTCCTCGCCGGTCACCCGGCGGGCGCCGAGATCGGCGTGGTCGCGGCGGATCTCGCGGGTCAGCAGATCTTCGGCACGCGGATCGCGTCCGACTGGGCCGGCGCGGGCCTCGGCTTCTCGATCTTCGGCGACCCCTTCGCGCCGCGCGAGCTGGTGCCGTGGATGGGGAGCGCGCAGGCGCTGGCGCTCGACGCCAGGAACCGGCCGCTGACGCAGGGCTCGGTCGGGGCCTTCGCGCTGGGGCTCGACCTGAGCTACCGCTGGACCGATCGCTGGCGCTTCCTGGTGATGCCCTACCTCGACCTCAACCTGATGCCGGGGGTCGGCAAGGGGCTGCACCTCGGGGTCGACACCGAGTTCATCCTCGGGCGCCGCCGGCGGGCGCGCCTCGGGGCGATCGCGGAGCTCACGGTCGGCGACCGCGGCTACGACCCGACCTACTTCGACGTGTTCTACACGATGCAGCGGATGCAGGCGCAGATGGTCGCGCGGCCGGACGACCTGCCGGCCGACTTCGCCGCGCTGGCGCAGCCCAAGTACACCTTCGTGCTGCAGAACGACCTGCACGGGGTCGGCGGCTACGGCGGGCTCCGCTTCTCGCACGAGGAGGGCGCCTTCGTCGAGACCGGCTACCGCTACCGGCCCGGTCCGCTCGGGCACACGTGGGAGACGCGGCTCGGGGTCGACCTCGAGGTGGTGCAGCTCTCGCTGCTGCACGCGCACCGGGGGGCGCTCGGCTTTGACGTCATCGACCCCGCCGGCACGCTGGCCCGCTTCGACCTGACGGTGCCGGTGCTCCGCTACCTCGAGGTGTTCGCGCAGGCCGGCTACCAGTTCCAGGTCCGGCGGGCGCCGGGCGAGAGCGCGGCGGCGCGGCAGCCCTCCGGCGGGTTCGTCGGCGGCGGCGGGCTGATGATGCTGGGGGTCGCCGGGCGCTTCGGGTGGTGAGCATGATGTGGTCCCTCGGACAGCCCGGAGCGCGGATCGGGGCGTGGAGCGGCGACGAGGCGTGGCTCGACGCCGTGATCGCGGCGCGGGGTGCGGACTGGGTGCTCGGCCGGATCTCTCCCTACGCGACGCCGGCGCGCCGCGCGAAGATCGACGCCGTGCTGGCGGCGCGGGTCGATTCGGTCGCGGTTGCGATCGAGGACCCGCACGATCCGCGCAACGTGGCCGCGATCGTGCGCACGGCGGAGGCGCTCGGCGCGGGCGTCGTCCACGTGGTCGCGCCGGCGTCCTACGCCGTGCTCTCTCCGCGCGTAACGCGGGGGGCGTTCTATTGGGCCAGCGTCGCCCTGCACACGTGCTGGGAGGAGCTCGCCGCGGCGCTCGGACCCGGCGTCCGCCTGGCCGCGGCGTGCGCGGCGGCAGGTGAGGGGACCGCGCCGCTCGCCGAGGTCCCGGTTGACAGGCCGCTGTGCCTCGTGTTTGGAAACGAGGGGGAGGGGCTCTCGGCCGCGGCGCGGCGACAGTGTGACCTCCGTTTCTCGATTCCGATGGTCGGCATGAGCGAGAGCCTGAACGTGTCCGCGGCGGCGGCGATCGCCCTTCACGACGTGCTGACCCGGCGGCGGGCGCTGCTCGGCGCGGCTGGGGATCTTCCGCCGGGACGTCGGGAGGCGCTGCGGGCGCGCTGGACCTCGCGCTCGCTCGACGCGCGCCTGCTGCGGGCGCTGCTGCAGGAGGGCGCGCCGTGAACACGCCGCCCCGGCCGCCGCGCTCGCGCCTGCGGAAGATCGTGACCTGGGGTCTCGGCCTCGCCGCGGCCGGGGCCGTGAGCGCCGTGGGGACGGTGGCGGGGGTGTTCTGGTACTACGGCCGCGGGATCGAGGGGATCGACGTCGCCGCGATCCGCGACTACCGGCCGCCGCAAGTGACCCGGATCGTCGCCCGCGACGGCCGCGTGATCGGCGAGCTCTTCACCGAGCGGCGCACGCTGATCCGCTACGACGAGATCCCGGCCCACGTGGAGAACGCCTTCCTCGCGGCGGAGGACGCGAACTTCTACGAGCACGAGGGCATGGACTACCTCGGGATGGTCCGGGCGATGCTCAGCAACATCGAGGCGGGCGAGATCCGGCAGGGCGCCTCGACGATCACGCAGCAGGTCGTCAAGAACTTCCTGCTCACCCCGGAGCGGACCTTTGAGCGCAAGATCCAGGAGATCCTGCTCGCCCGGCGCCTCGAGCACGCGCTGAGCAAGCGCGAGATCCTCGAGCTCTACCTCAACGAGATCTACTTCGGCCACGGCCGCTACGGCATCGAGGAGGCGAGCCGCTACTACTTCGGCAAGAGCGTCCGCGAGATTCACCCGGGGCAGGCGGCGATCCTGGCCTCGCTGCCGAAGGCGCCGGGCCGGGCGCTCAAGGACCTCGCGGAGACGAAGGATCGGCGCGACTACGTGCTGCGGCAGATGGTCCGGCACGGCTGGCTGCCGCCGCAGGAGGGCGAGCGCCTCCTCGCGTCGCCGCTCGACCTCAGCCCGCCTCCGCCCGAGGCGGCCGCGAGCTCCGGGGCGCAAGAGTTCGTCGACGCGGCCCGCGTGCACCTGATCGAGACCTACGGCCAGGAGCGCCTCGACCGCCTCGGCGCGACGGTGACGACGACCGTCGACCTCGACCTCCAGGCGAAGGCGCGGGCCGGGCTGCTCGAGGGGCTCGTCGCGCTCGACCACCGCCAGGGCTACGGCCACAAGAACAAGCCGCTGACGGAGAAGCAGCGCGCCAAGTTCGCGGAGAAGAACAAGGGGCCGGTGCAGGTCGGGGAGGGCGCGCTGGCGCTGATCCTGCCGCGCGAGGCGGGGGTGCCGGCGGACGCCTTCGCGGCCCTGATCGGCGACACCAAGGTGCTCGTCCGCGTGCCGGAGGGCTCGCGCTACGACGACCCGAAGCTGACGCTGGACGAGCAGTTCCCGGCCCACGGGGTGACGACGGTGAAGATCACCGCGATGCCGGGCGGGGAGCACGCGCCCGCCGGGTGGGCGCTCGGCGAGATCAGCTCGGGGCCGCAGGCCGCGGTCGTGCTGATCGAGGTCGAGAGCGGCGAGGTGCTGGCGATGATCGGCGGCGAGGACTACCGCCGCGGCGACTTCAACCGGGTGATCGACGCCAAGCGCCAGCCGGGCTCGTCCTTCAAGCCCTTCGTGTACGGCGCGGCGCTGGCGAGCGGGAGGTACACGGCGGCGAGCATCGTCAGCGACTCGCCCGAGATCTACGAGAAGTGGCGGCCGACCAACTTCGAGGCCGACACCTACCGCGGCGACATCCGCCTGCGGGTCGCGCTGACCCACTCGGTGAACACGATCGCGATCAAGCTGCTCGACTCGATCGGCTTCGAGGCGGTGCAGACCTTCGCGCGCGCGGCCGGGATCCGCGGCGAGCTGGCGAACAACCTCGCGCTCGCGCTCGGCGTCAGCGAGCTGACCCCGGTCGACCTGCTGACCGGCTACCTGACGCTCGCGCGCGGCGGCTCGTACCTCGAGCCGACACTGATCAAGAAGATCGAGATCGCCGGCGAGGCCCCGTGGGCGCCCGAGCGCGCGCCGCAGCAGAACCTGCGCGACGACGTCGTCTTCATCCTCACGTCGATGA
>CAZMML010000073.1:0-9893 GCA_964567335.1 uncultured Nannocystis sp.
CGACCTGCGAGAAGGGCTGGAAGAGCCGCGACAGCCGCGACTCCGGGATCCCCACGCCCGTGTCGCGGACCGTGAAGGCGAGCGCGTCCCTTTGGCGCGCGACGGTCACGCTGATCGCGCCGCGCGACGTGAACTTCACCGCGTTGCTCACCAAGTTGGCGAGCACCTGCCGCAAGCGCGTCGGGTCCGACACCACGCGGCCCGGACACCCGCGCTCGACCTGGTACGCCAGGCCGAGGCCCTTCTCGGCCGTAGCCGCCGCGAAGAGATCGAGCGTCTCCTCCACGCAGGCGAGGACGCTGACCTCCCGCGACTCGAGCTCGAGCTTCCCCGACTCGATCTTGGAGAAGTCGAGGATGTCGCCCAGCACCCCGAGGAGCGCCTGTCCGCTGGTCCGGATCACCTCCGCGCACTCCCGCTGCTCCGCGCTCAGCGGCGAGTCGAGCAAGAGCCCGGCCATCCCGATCACCCCGTTCATCGGCGTCCGGATCTCGTGGCTCATCGCCGCGAGGAACTCCGACTTCGCCCGAGACGCCTCCTGCGCCGCCTGCCGCGCCCGCTCCGCCGCCTCGCGCGCCTGCGCGGTCGCGGCCACCGCGCGCTCGCGCGCGAGCACGTGCCCGAGCTCCGCCGCGAGCGCGTCGTGCCCCGTGACCACGAGCTCCGCGAGCGCCTCGATCTGCAGCGGTCGCGCGCTCGCCAGGACGATCCCCGCCGGCACCTCACCGCCGACCGAGATCGGGATCCCGAGGACCCGCCGCAGCCCCGCCCCGCGGGCCGCGTCCCACTCTGGCCCCGCGTCGCTGTCGAGGTCGATCCACACCGCCCCTCGCGCGCGCTTGAGGTCACGGATCCAGGGCGAGTGATCCAGGACCGCCAGGAAGTCGCCGATCGCGTCGGGGTCCTTCGCCTCGCGGATGTAGTGCATCCCAGCCTCTTCGCCGAGCACCGCGAGCCCGACCTCGAAGCCGGTCGCCTGGCACATCGGCCCGAGGCACATGTGGATCATGTCCGCGACCCCCTGCGCCGCGTTGGCGGCGGTGGCGATGCTCGACAGCAGCTCGAGCGCGGCGCTCTTCTCGTGGAGCTCCGTCGCCCGCGCCGCGAGCTTCCGCGTGGCCGCGCCGATCTGATCGATCGCCTGCCGCTTCGACTGCTCGGACAGCACCACGAGGAGCGCATGGATGAGCAGCGTCACGACCGCGGAGAAGGCCGCCACAAGCGTCAACGCCCCGAGCGAGGCCATCCCGGCCAGGAGCGCGTCCTCGTCGACCATCAGGTAGCTCAGGACGACCGCGCCGACGCTCGCCCCCGTCCACACCAGGGCCGACACGCGACCCGCGATCATCGCCGCGATCCCGACCACCAGCGGGAAGAAGAGCACGAAGGGCGAGAGCACCCCCCCGCCGCGGACCACGCCGAAGAGAGTGCCCGCGAAGAGCAAACCCGCGAGCCAGTTCCCCGCCCAGACGAGCCCGCCCCGGCGCAGAAGCGCCCACGTCGCGCACGACAACGCCGCAGTGAGCAAAGTGTTGCCGGTCCCGACCCAGCGCAGCTCGGGCGCGCTCGCCACGAACATGACGCCCGCCGCCGGCACGCAGAGCGCCGCGATCCCCCACGAGACCCCGAGCACGACCTTCGCCCGCCGCGCCGCGTCGAAGTCCTCGCGCAGCGCCTCCGGCACGCCGCGTTCGAGTCCACTCATGAATGACTGCAGGAGCCCCATGGCGATGCCGGTGCGGAGCCCGACGATACGCTCGAACCCGTCGACGTGTCCGCGCAGAAAGGGGCTCGATAGTCGCGGACCTTGTCAGGCCTCTTCATCATGATACCGTCTCGCGGGCTCTGGCGCGGCGCTGGCATGAGCCTCGGCGGCTGATGACCCCCCGACAATCCTTCATCTCCCGACTGATCCCTGCCGGCAACGACCTCGGCCCGCAGCAGCTCACCAGCCTCAGGATCTTCGTCGCCACGGTCCTCGCCGCGGTCCCCTTCAGCCTGCTCACCGTCGTCCTGCTGGAGATAATCGGGTTCGGCCGCGGACGCTGGCCCGTCTTCCTCCTCGCGTGCCTCGTCGCGCTCGGCTCCGCCGCGTTGGCCCGCAAGCGGCGCTCACTCACCCTCGCCGGCAACCTCTTCCTCGCCGACAGCGCCGCCTCGCTTATCTACGCTTCCTACTCCTCGGGCGGCTTCCAGCTCCTCGACGCGCTCTGCTTCCCCCTCCTCCCGACCTTCGCCACCTTGCTCCTCGGCGTCCGCACGGGGCTCCTCTGGCTGTTCTTGAGCAGCGCCTCGGTCTTCGGCCTGTGGCTCGCCGAGCGCGCCGACATCGCCTTCCCGAACGTCCCGCCCGTCCCTCCCCTCTCGCTCGCCGAGCCGCTCTGGGTCGTCCTGCTCTCTACGATCCTCACCTTGCTCGTCGCGGTGTTCGAGCGCCAGAAGACCGCGGCGATCGCCGATCAGCTCGGCATCGCGGAGCAGCTGCGCCAACACGAGCGGCAGCTCGAGGCGGCGCAAGCGCGGGCCCACCTCGGGAGCTGGGAGCGCTCCGCCTCGGGCGCTACGACCTGGTCGGCCGAGCTCTTCCGCCTCCACGACCTCGACGTCACCGAGCGCGCCCCGGCGGACAGGGTCCTCCTCGCCACGATCCACCCCGAGGACCGCCCGCGCGTCACCGCCGCGCTCGAGCAGGCCCTGCACAGCGAGCGCGCCCTCACCTTCGAATACCGGACCCTCTCTGGCCGCGTGCTGAGCGCCCAGATCAGCCGCGACCTCGACGCGCGCGGACAGCCCTCGCTCCTCGGCACCGTCCTCGACGTCACCGAGCGCAAGCACGCCGAGGAGGCCGCGCTCGGGGCGTCACGGGCCAAGTCCGAGTTCCTCGCCGCGATGAGCCACGAGCTCCGCACCCCGATGAACGGCGTCATCGGCATGGCCGGCCTGCTGCTCGACTCCAAGCTCACACCCGAGCAGCGCGAGTGCGCCGACGTGATCCGCACCAGCGGCCAGACCCTCCTCGCGGTCATCGGCGACATCCTCGACTTCTCCAAGATCGAGTCTGGGATGCTCGAGCTCGAGTCTCAGCCGGTCGACCTCCGGGACTGCGTCGAGGAGACCCTCGACCTCTTCGCCGTGGCCGCCGCAGACAAGGGGCTCGACCTCGCCTACCGGATCGGCGTCGGCGTCCCCTCGACCTGCGTCACCGACCCTACCCGCCTGCGCCAGATCCTCGCCAACCTCGTCAGCAACGCCGTCAAATTCACCGCCTCGGGCGACGTCGTCGTCTCGGTGGAGCTCGACGGCGACAAGCTCTGCTTCGCCGTCCGCGACACCGGCATCGGGATCCCCGCCGACCGCCTCACGCGCCTCTTCCAGCCCTTCTCCCAGGTCGACTCCTCCACGACCCGCCGCTTCGGCGGCACCGGGCTCGGCCTCGTCATCTCGCGCCGCCTCGTCGAGCTCCTCGGCGGCGAGATCGGCGTCGAGAGCCAGGAGGGCCGCGGCAGCACCTTCCGCTTCACCATCGCCCTCGTCGCCGGCGCGGCGACCACCTCCGACAACGCCGTCACCTGGCTGCGGGCCAAGCGCGCCGTGGTCGTCGACCCCAGCAGCGCCGTCCGCGAGGCGGTCGCCGAGCACCTCGCGTGCTGGGGCATGTCCTCCCGCAGCTTCGCCCGCGCCGCGGACGCCGTCGCCTGGATCCGCGAGTCGCCCGCCGACCTCCTGTTGGTCGACGCCGCGCTCGCCGAGGACCTCGCGTGGGCGAGCCTGTCGCGCCGTCCGCCGCTCTTCGTGATGGCGTCCCTGCACCGCCTCGGCACGACCCCCTCGGCGCTCGCCGCCAGCGCCACCCTGCCGAAGCCGATCAAGCACGCAGCCCTCCACGAGGCGCTCCTGCGCGTGTTCCAGGCGCAGCGTCCGACCGAGGTCCGCGGCGAGACCCCGTCGATCGACGCGCCGATGGCGGAGCACTTCCCCGCGCGGATCCTCATCGTCGAGGACAGCCCGATCAACCAGAAGGTCGCGTTGCGCATGCTCGCCAAGCTCGGTTACCGCGCCGACACGGTCAGCGACGGCGCCGAGGCGGTCGCCGCCCTGCGGCAGGTCGCCTACGACATCGTCCTGATGGACGTGCAGATGCCGGTCATGGACGGCATCGAGGCGACCCGCGAGATCCGCCGCGGCAAGCTCGCCGGGCCGCAGCCGCGGATCATCGCCATGACCGCCGGGGCCCTCCGCGGCGACGAGGCCCGCTGCCGCGCCGCCGGCATGAACGACTACCTGGCCAAGCCCGTCGCGCTCGAGGACCTCGCCGCCGTGCTCCGCAGCGCCCTCCTCGGCATCCGCGCCGAGGCCTCCGTCAAGGTCGACGACCGCTCCCCGGAACGCGGCATGATCGCCGCCCGCCTCCGCTCCTTCGTCGACGACCTCGGCAGCGACTTCGTCGGCGAACTCACCGCCGCCTTCATCGCCAGCGCCCCCACCCACGAGGCCACCCTCCGCGGCCTCCTCCGCAGCGGCGACGCCCGCGCCCTCGCCCGCGCCGCCCACTCCCTCAAGGGCGAGGCGAGCAACCTCGGCGCCCAGCGCCTCCCACGCGCCTGCGTCGCCCTCGAGCAGGCCGTCGCGAGCGGCGAGGTCCTCGAGGGCCGCGTCGACGAGGTCCTCGACGCCCTCACCGCCTTCATCCCGACGCTGATGACGCTCGCCCGTGAGCTCAAGTGACGCGGAGCATGCCGCCGCCCTCCCTCGGCGGCGGACGCGCCCGTCCCCGCGCGATCGGTTACAATGGCCGACATGCTTCCCCTCGCTTATCGCCGCGCGCTCACCTCCGCCCTCTTCATCGCCGCCGCGTGCGGCGA
Organism: uncultured Nannocystis sp.; assembly: GCA_964567335.1. Lineage (GTDB taxonomy): Bacteria > Myxococcota_A > Polyangia > Nannocystales > Nannocystaceae > Nannocystis. The sequence continues at coordinate 4,863 of CAZMML010000073.1, forward strand.
CAACGGCAACACCGCGACCTCCGGCACCGAGACCGAGACCTCCGGCTCGACCAGCACCACGACCACCTCGTCGTCCTCCACGACCGACGCGCCGACCACCTCGGGCAGCAGCTCCTCCGGCTCCTCCGGGAGCTCCTCGACCGGTCCCATGCCCGCCGCCTGCTCCGCGATCCTCGACGAGACCGAGTGCAAGCTGAACGACGCCTGCGAGTGGGCCGCCGTCGTCGGCTACACCCACGGCACCCAGGGCTGCCAGGGGAACATCAAGAACCTCTGCGTCCCCGCGGACTCCCCGGGCGGCATCTTCGTCTTCTGGCGCGACAACAACGGCGACATCGAGGTCGTCCAGTTCAACAACGAGCCGAGCGACCTCGGCCCCGAGTGGCAGGTCTGCGACTGTAACGGCCCGCTCGCCTGCTTCTGCTCCCCGGCGATGCTCGACTGCCCCGAGCGCCTGTCCGACTTCTGCAACGGCATCACCAACGAGAACGGCTGCCTCAACGCCCTCGCCAGCGGCTCGCTCGTCTGCGAGTGGTTCGGCGTCTCGCCCGAGGGCCCGCAAGACGGCCAGTGTACCGGCGACCCGGTCAAGTACACCTGCCTCAACGCGACCAAGATCGGCTCCGACACCTGCGACCCGATCTCCCTGCCCTACCCGGGCTTCTGCGACTCCTGGACCGACCCAGTGTACTGGCGCGACAACGGCGGCGTCATCGAGCTCACCACCCGCTGCGGCCCCGCGCCCGTCGGCTGGACCCTCTGCGTGGCCGACGACCCGACGCAGCCCGACGAGTGCAAGTGCCGCTGCCTCTGAGCGCGCCGCGCCGCCCTCACTGCGGTATCAGCTCGAGGTCGAGCCCCCCGGGGTACCAGTAGCTCCCGTAGGAGAGCACCCCGTACACCGTGATCCCGACCTTCTGGTCCGCGCTCACGCTGTGGCTCCCGCCCGTGCCGTTGTTGAGCTGCACGTGCGCGAGGCTGAAGCTCGTGTTGCCGATCGCGCTAAAGCCCGCGACCGGCATCCCGTCGACCTGCACCGCCGCGCCCGCCGGCGCGATGATGTCGACGAAGTTCGCGGTCCAGTTCGGCTGCGCGTAGAACAGGTAGTTGTCGCGGTACTGCGCCGACGGGACCGCGAGCACCATCGCCGGGTCCGAGGTCCCGTAGCCCGCGTCCTGCCCGACCATGTACTCGGCCACGAGGATCTTCTTGTCGGCCTTGACCACGAACTTCGCGGTCGTCGTCGGGATCTCCACGAAGTCGCCGACGTTCGTGAGCACCTTGTTCACCGGCTGGTCGGGCTCGAAGGTGAGCGTCGTGTTCGCCTCGCCCGCGACCACCCGCACGATCACCGCCTTCTCCGCGTTCGTGTTCGGCACCTGCACCGGCGGCACCACGATGTACTCCTTCGCCAGCGTCTCGAAGGGGAAGATCGACTCCTCGAGGTGGTCGCACGCCGTCACCCCGAAGGGCACCTGCGTGCACTCGTGCCCGCCGAACACCTGCACCGGCTTGTCCGCGGTCACGAAGCTGCCCGTCCCGTCGCCCCCGGTAGCCGACATGACCTGAAGGACATCCCCTTCGTTCAGCACCACCACCCCGTTCCCCTGCGCGTCCACGCCGCCGCCGGCCTGCGTCGGCGTGCCGCCCCCGCGCGCCTTGAGGTTCACCGTCGTGTTGTCGGCCTTCGCCGACACCGAGTACCACCCCGGATACCCGCCGAAGTCCGGCCAGAAGGGCCACGCGACCACGAGGTAATTCCCCGTCCACGTGTTGACCGGCAGCAGCAGCGACGCGTCGTTCGTGACGTCCGCGTTGAGCGGGTTGAACTGGTACACCGTCACCGGCTGCGTCGAGCGCAGGCGGTACGCCCCGTCCGCGACGACCTTGCTCGGGCCGACCCCGAGCGCCAGCTCGTTGACCCACGGGAGCTGGAAGACCTTGACGCTGTTCGCCGGCACCGAGTCCTGCAAGATCTGGTTCGCGCCCTGCGTCACCGTGATCATCGCCGCGTCCGCCGCCGTGTTCGCCACCGCGACCGCGTAGGGGTTCGCCCCGACGTAGAAGTCGAGCTGCTGCGTGACCACCGGGTAGTAGTCGCAGCCGATGTACGAGAGCCCCCCGAGGCTCGCGCACGCCCCCGTACACTGGCCCGTGCCTGCGTCGCACATCATCCCCTGGATCGGGTCGCACTCGAGCTTGTCGACGAAGCCGCTCCCGTCCTCGAGGCAGATCTGCGACACCTGACCGTTGCACTGCGTCGACCCGGGGGCGCACTCGACGCAGCCCAGCGGCTCGGCGCACTCCTTCGGGCACACCATCTCCGACTTGAAGCCGCCCATCCCGTCGCACACCTTCGCCGTCCCCGCGTCGCAGATCAGCTTGTCCTCCGGACACACCATCGGCCCCGTCGTCCCGCTCGACGAGCCCGTCGGCCCCGAAGACGACGTGCTCGACCCCTCGGTGCCCGTCGTCGACGTCGCCGACCCGCTCCCCTCGCTCGTCCCCTCCGTGGGCGTGTCGGTCGTGGCGCTCGACGAGCCCGGACCCTCGCTCGTCAGCGGCAAGGTCGTCGGCATCGTCGTGCTCGTCGCCGACTCGTCCTCGCGGCCGCCGCCGCCGCCGCACCCGATGAAGCTGAGAGCGATCGTGAAGCCAGTCAATGAGCGAAGGTTCATCGGGGCGATCGTAACACACGAGGAGCGCTCCCGTGCGCAGCAGGCACGCGCGCCCTCGTGCGTCGCGCGCCGCGCCCTGCACACCCGCGCGCGCGGGCGCCTCCTGCCGCAGGCGACGCGCCGCGGGCCGGCGAGGTGTGCTACTAGGTGCCGCTACGCATGAAGGCTCGCACGCTCGGCAGCTCCGGCCTCTCCGTGTCCTCGATCGGCCTCGGCGGGATGCCCATGTCGCTCGCGGGACGACCGGCCAAGTCTGAGGCCATCAAGGTCATCCACGCCTCGCTGCGCGCAGGCGTCACCTTGATCGACACCGCCGACGTGTACTGCGTCGACCACTCCGAGATCGGGCACAACGAGCGCCTGATCGCCGAGGCGCTCGCGCAGTGGTCCGGCGACGCCCCCGTCGTCGCCACCAAGGGCGGCCTCACTCGACCCGGCGGCGCCTGGGTGACCGACGCCCACCCGCGCCGGCTCAAGCTCGCCTGCGACGCCAGCCTCAAGGCGCTCAAGGTCCCGGCGATCACCCTCTACCAGCTCCACTCGGTCGACGACGTCGTCCCCCTCGAGGACAGCGTCGACGCGCTCGCCGAGCTGCGGCGCGCCGGCAAGATCCTCCACATCGGCCTCTCCAACGTCTCGGCGCAGCAGATCCGACGCGCCCAGCAGGTCGCCCCGATCGTCAGCGTCCAGAACCGCTGCAGCGTCTTCGACCGCCGCGACTTCAGCAACGGCGTGATCGCCCTCTGCGAGGCGGAGCGCCTCGCCTACCTCGCCTACAGCCCCGTCGGCGGCTCACGCGGCAAGGGCCGCGTCGAAGGCGACCCCACCCTCAAGGCCCTCGCTGCCCGCCGCGGCGCCTCGCCCTTCCAGGTCGCCCTCGCCTGGCTCCTGGCGAAGTCCCCCGCCATCATCCCGATCCCCGGCGCCAGCAAGATCACCAGCGCCATCGACAGCGCCGCCGCCGGCTCCCTCGCCCTCACGGACGAGGATCTCGCCCAGCTCGCCGCCGCCTTCCCGACCGGCCCCGCCGCCCACTGAGCCCCGCGGCCCTCGCCGCGGCCCGGCGTGGTAGCTTCGGCGGCGATGCACGCCCTTTGGTTCATGGTCCTGGCGCTCGCCGTCCTGGCGATCGCCTACCGCTACTACTCGGCGTTCCTGGCCGCCAAGGTCCTCGCGCTCGACGACGCCCGACGCACCCCCGCGCACGAGCGTAACGACGGGCAGAACTTCCACCCGACCCACCGCTGGGTCCTCTTCGGCCACCACTTCGCCGCGATCACCGGCGCCGGGCCCCTCGTCGGCCCCGTGCTCGCGGCGCAGTTCGGCTTCCTCCCCGGCTACTCCTGGATCTTGATCGGCGTGGTCCTCGGCGGCGCCGTACACGACTTCGTCATGCTCACGGCCTCGGTGCGCCGCGGCGGCCGCTCGCTCGCGGAGATCGCCCGCGACGAGCTCGGGCCGCGGGTCGGCCTCATCGCCGGCCTTGCGATCCTCTTCATCGTCGTCATCGCCCTCGCAGGCCTCGGCCGCGTCGTCGTCGGCGCCCTCGCCGAGAGCGCCTGGGGCGTCTTCACGATCGGCGCCTCGATCCCGATCGCCCTCGCCATGGGCCTCTACATCTACAAGATCCGCGCCGGCACCGCGCGCGGCGTCCGCGAGGCGACCGCCGTCGGCGTCGTCCTCCTGCTGCTCTGCGTCGTCTTCGGCAAGCAGGTCCAGGACAGCGCCCTCGGCCAGGCGCTGCAGCTCTCCGAGACCTCGATCACCCTCCTCATCGCCCTCTACGGCTTCGTCGCCAGCGTGCTCCCGGTGTGGATGCTCCTCTGCCCGCGCGACTACCTCTCCTCGTACATGAAGATCGGAACGATCGCGCTGCTCGTCGTCGGCATCTGCATCGTCAACCCGACCATCGAGATGCCCCTCCTCAACGAGATCGGCGCCGGCACCGTCAACGCCGCCGGCGAGGTCTTCCCCGCCGTCGTCCGCGGCTCCCTCTTCCCCTTCGTCTTCATCACCATCGCCTGCGGCGCGATCTCGGGCTTCCACGCCCTGATCGCCTCCGGCACCACCCCGAAGATGGTCGATCGCGAGAGCGACTGCCGCCCGATCGGCTACGGCGCCATGCTCATCGAGGGCCTCGTCGGCATCACCGCCCTCCTCGCCGCCACCGCCCTCCCGCCGGCCGACTACTTCGCCATCAACACCGACCCCAAGGTCCCCGTCGTCGCCGCGGACAAGGGCGGCCTCGTCCGCGACCCCGCCGAGCTCCGCGCCCTCGACCCCGTCATGACCCCCGAGGACCGCCGCCGCCTCGGCCTCTCCGAGGGCGAGCTCGCCAGCGCCGCCGCCGGCA
>CAZMML010000074.1:0-9849 GCA_964567335.1 uncultured Nannocystis sp.
CTGACCTTGCTCGGCGAGGAGATGTTCACGACCTTCTTGTAGCAGGCCTTCCGGGTGATGGGGGCGCTGACGATGGACTGGAGCCTCAGGGTGCGGAGATGAGGAGCGCGCGGCACACGAGCGAGTCGCGACGGGGCCTCGGGGCCCTGGCCGGCGTCGGCCTGGTGCTGGCCTTCGGGGCTGGCCTGGCGGTCCAGGCCGGCGAGGGCCTGACGCGCGGCGAGCAGCCGGCGACCGCCGCGGTCACGCACGGACCTGTCCGCGGGGGCAGCCCGGTGTACCCCGAGCAGGACATCCCGCTGCGCTTCAGCCACGGGCAGCACCTCGCGCTCGGGGTCGCGTGCGCCCGCTGCCACACCAAGATCGGCGAGAGCGACAAGGTCAGCGACTTCAACTTCCCGACCGGGGCCGTGTGCGACAGCTGCCACGGCGCCCAGCACCCGCGGCCCGCGGCCGAGGCGGCGCGCTGCGAGATGTGCCACACGCGGGTGAGCGAGGGGCGGGTGACGGCGACGCTGCGCGCGCCGAAGGCGAGCCTGACCTTCTCGCACAAGCGGCACCTCGCGCGCGGGGCGAATTGCCAGTCGTGCCACGGCGACATGACCCGCGTGCGGATGGCGACCGTGCTGCAGCTGCCCAGCGAGGCGTCGTGCCTGACCTGCCACGACGGCCGCAAGGCGACGAACCAGTGCGGTGTGTGCCACCCGACCGACGGCGCGGGCAAGCTGGTGACCCGGAGCTTCCGCGATCGGGTCGCGCCCGCGCTGGTCCCGCGCGGCCGGGCGGCCCACGGGGCGGGGCACGACCTCGCCTTCGTCGAGGACCACAAGGGCATCGCCAAGGCGAACCCGCAGCTCTGCGCGCAGTGCCACAGCGAGACCTTCTGCACCGACTGCCACGCGGGGGCGGTGCGGCCGATGCGGATCCACGCGGGCGACTACATCACGACCCACGCGCTCGACGCCCGCGCCGCGACCCAGGACTGCCAGAGCTGCCACCGCGAGCAGACCGACTGCCTCGCGTGCCACCAGCGGCTCGGGATGGGCGTGGGCCCGGATTCGCGCTTCGGGACAGGTTCGTCGCTGCGCTTCCACCCGGCCGGCTGGGACGGACCGCCGGACTCGCCGCAGAGCCACGCGTTCGCGGCCCAGCGCAACATCAGCGCCTGCGCGAGCTGCCACACCGAGGACACCTGCCTGGCCTGCCACGCGACCACCGGCGCGGCGCGGCCAGGCTACGGCGTGAGCCCCCACGGGCCAGGCTTCGCCGGCTCGATCCGCTGCGCAGCCCTGGCGTCGAACGGGCACCGCGTCTGCCTCAAGTGCCACGAGCCCGGCGATCCTCGCAACGAGTGCCTGTAGGCGCGCCACGAGGTTGCGACTCAGGCCGGCAGCGCGAACTCCTCGGTCGCCAGGAGCTCGAGCTGGCCGGTGGGGCCCTCGAGGATGTCGTGGAAGCGGACGACGCCGGCCTCGAGATCGACGAGCGCGAAGCCGGGATCGTCGAAGTCGCGGTGGAGGGTGCCGGGGTTGATGAACACGAGCGGCGGGCCCGAGCCCCGCGGGAAGGCGCGGACCATCCGCAGGTGGGTGTGGCCGCCGACGACGAGCCGCAGCGTGGGATCGGCGAGGAGCGCCCCGAGCGCCAGGTTGGCGGTGAGCGCGTAGCCGCTGGTCTCAGGGCGCAGGCGGACCATGTCGTCATCGCCGACGCCGTGGCAGAGCAGGAGATCGCCCCGGAGCGTCGGGAGTCGGCGCGTGGCCGGGAGATCGGCCAGATAGGCGAGGGCGGGCGGCGTGAGCTCGTCAGCGAGGTGCGCCAGTCGGAGGTCGCGGAGCTCGCCGTCGAGGAGCCAGCGGTCATGATTGCCGCGCACGCCGACGACCCGGTGCCGCCGCAGCAGCAGACAGGTGCGATCGAGGTCGCCGTGGCCGTCGGCGATGTCGCCGACCGCGAGGGTCGCGTCGAGCGCCTGCCGCCCGAGCCAGGTGAGCGCGAGCTCGAGGCGCTGGTCCTCGGCGTGGAGGTCGCCGAGGAGGGCGAAGCGGCGGAGCAGGGGGGTGAGCACGGCTGGGTCCATCTGGTCAGCTCCGAGGCGCGCGCGCAAGGTTGGCAGCGCGCGCGAGCTGCGGTATGGAGGCGCATGCGCTGGCCCGTCGGCCTCTTCGTCGCGTGTACGCTCGCGTGCGAGCCCAGGTCGCCCCAGGAGACCGAGGGATCGGGCAGCAGCAGCTCCACGTCGTCCTCATCCTCGTCTTCTAGCGGCGACGCGACCGAGGGCGGCTCCTCGGTGGGCACGGGCGCCCCTTCGACCTGTCCTCCGGGCCAGATCTCGTGTCCCTGCGGGCCTGAGGGGCAGTGCGAGGAGGGGCTCGGCTGCTACTTCTCGGTCTGCATCGCGCTGGACTGCGAGCCAGCCACGCTCGGGTGCGTGTGCGGTCCGAAGGGGGAGTGCGGGATCGAGCAGATCTGCGGCGAGGAGGGGCTCTGTCAGAGCGACGGCCAGTGCCCCTACACGGAGGACGGCCTCTGCGACGTGCCCGACTACTGCCCGGAGGGCAGCGACGTCGTCGACTGCTGCGCGACCCCGGAGGACGGCGTCTGCGAGGAAGAGAGCATGGGGGGCGCGTGCCCGGACGGGAGCGACGCGTTCGACTGCGGCTACTGCTCCTACGAGGGTGACGGCGAGTGCGACGAGCCTGAGGGGACGAACTTCTGTCCGGAGGGCAGCGACGTCGACGACTGCTGCGCGACCCCGGGGAACGGCGTCTGCGAGGTCGAGGGGATGGGGGGGACCTGCGCCTTCGGGGCCGACCTGGACGACTGCAACTACTGTCCGACGCCCGAGGACGGGGTGTGCGACGAGGTCGAGGAGATCGGGGGGCTCTGCCCGCCCGGGACCGACACCTTCGACTGCTGCGCGACCCCGAAGGACGGGTACTGCGAGGAGGAGAACGGGAAGTGCCCGCCGGGGTCCGACGTGTGGGACTGCGGCTACTGCCCGTGGGCCGGCGACGGCCAGTGCGACGAGCCCGAGGGGACTGACCTCTGCGGGCCCGGGACTGACCCGGAGGACTGTCCGTGACCACGCTGATCCTGACCATGCTCCTCGCGGGCGATCTCGTCGCTCCCGCACCCGCGCCGGCGCCGATCTACGGCGGCAAGGAGGTCGACGTCTGCGCCTGGCCGACGACCGTCAGCCTGGCCGGGCAGTGCACCGGCACGCTGATCCACCCGGAGGTGGTCGTCTACGCCTCGCACTGCGGAGACCTCTATACAGAGATCGGCTTCGGCGAGAACGTCGACGCGCCCGAGCGGGTCGTGCCGGTGTCGCACTGCGAGATCCACCCCGAGGGCGGCTTCGAGTTCGGGCGTGACATCGCCTACTGCCGGCTGGCCGAGCCGGTCGTCGACGTGCCGATCGTGCCGGTCCTCATGGGCTGCGAGACGGACACGCTGGAGATCGGCCGCAAGGTGACCATGGTCGGCTTCGGCTTCGCCGAGGACGAGTCCTACGGGATCAAGCGCGACGTCTCGACGCCGGTGGTGCAGTGGTTCGGGGACGAGATCTTCATCGGCGGCGACGGCAAGGACACCTGTCAGGGCGACTCGGGCGGCCCCGTGTTCGTCCGCCTCTCGTCCGAGCTCGACCCCGGGGGCGACGGGACCTGGCGGGTCTTCGGGGTGACGTCGTACGGCGCGCCCTGCGGCGAGGGCGGCTACTACACGGTGATGCACAAGAACATGGAGTGGCTCGAGGAGGCGTCCGGCCTCGACCTCACGCCCTGTCACGACGCCGACGGGACGTGGGCCCCGAGCGCGCTCTGCAAGGACTTCCCGCGCGCGTCCGAGGTCGGCGGCGGCGCGTGGGACCAGGGATGCGCGGGCGGCGCGCTCGGCGGCTGGTCGGCGACCTGCGGCGAGCCCTTCCCGGGCACGCCCGACGAGACACCCCCGAGCGTGGCGGTCACGGCTCCCGGCGACGGCAGCGTCTTCGTCGCCGAGTCGGTGGTGCCCTTCATCCAAGTCGACGCGACCGACGCGGAGTGGGGGCTGGCTCAGGTCCGCCTGCGGGTCAACGGCAAGGAGGTGCCAGGTAGCGAGAAGAGCTGGCCGCCCTTCGAGTACCCGGCGCCGAAGCTCTCGTTCGGCGAGGGCACCTACGTGATCGAGGCGATCGCGCGCGACCTCGCCGGCAACGAGGCGATCTCAGCCCCGGTGACGATCCAGGTCACGCCCGAGGGAGCGGAGGGGAGCTCGACCGACGCGCCGACGAGCTCGGAAGGATCGAGCGGCGAGACCGGCGAGAGCAGCGGCAGCAGCGGCGACGCGACCGGGTCGACCGGCGTGGGGCTCGACGACGAGGGCCTCTGCGGCTGCCGCGGCGCGCAGGGTGGCCTCGGAGTGCTCGTGTTGCTCGGGCTGCGGCGTCGCCGTCGCGCCGCGGTGAGGGTCGCTCGTCGAGCGGTCGGGCCCGGGGGCCGCTAGCTGCTGCGCTGGACGTGGTGGGCCGCGACGCCCGTCGCGGCGGCGACCGCGAGGAGGAGCGCGGCGCTGCCGAGGTGCATCGGCAGCGTGTGATCGAGCTCGGTGAGGGGGCAGTGCCAGGTCGTGGTGACGATGCCGATCAGCGCGATCGAGGTCGAGAGCCAGAGGGCGGCGCTCGTCCGGCGCCGCTGGGCGAAGGCGCCGCTGACGGCGCACACGGCGAGGACCAGCGCGCCTGCCCCGAGGGTCAGGTAGGTGCAGTAGCCGAGGCGGAAGAGGTCCCCCTCGAGGGGGCCCCTGAAGAGCTCGGGGCCGAGGGCCACCACGCTCGCGGCGACCAGCGCGGCGCCGGCGAGCGCCGCGCGGGCCGGGCGGGAGGGGAACCACAGACCGAGGCCGATCGCGGGCAGGGCGAGGAGCGCGAGCAGCCAGATCATCCCTTGAAGCCCGAGGAGCCAGGCCGGCTGCCGCAGCAGGTCGTCGCGGATGGTCGTATAGAGGAGGAGCCCCGCCGGCGCGAGCACCGCGAGGACCAGCGCGGGACGGAAGTGGAGCGCCCGCTCGTGGCGGAGATCCTGGAGGTCGCCCTCGATCAAGCGCTTGGCGTCGATGTGTGTCATCCCCTTCCTCCTCCACCGATCAAGGCCGCGACGAAGACGTGGGCGATCGGTCCGAGCCAGCGCGCGAGCGCCTTGTAGGCCCGGTGAGCCCGGACACGGACGGCGCCCTCGCGGAGCTGCAGCCGCGCCGCGATCTCGGCCATGCTCATGCCCTGGAGCTTGTGCAACTCGACGATCTCCCGCTGTCCGGGCGGAAGTTGGGCCAGGGCCGCCTGGACCCGTCGGGTCAGGTCTTCGGCCTCGGCCCGGGTGACCTGCTCCTCCTCCGCGGTCGGGATCTGGTCCGCGATCCGGCCCAGCGGATCCTCGGCCGGGTCGTTCGGCTCGACGCGGCGGCGATCGCGGGTCGTCCCGCGCAGGTGGTCGAGCGCGAGGTTGCGGGCGATCGTGAAGTACCAGGCCTGAACGGCCCCGTCCGGGCTCGGGCCGCGGATCTCGAAGCGCGCCCGCGCGAGGTGAGCCTTGAGCCAGGTCGCCTGGACCAGGTCATCGGCGGCGGCGCTGTCGCGGACGAGCTTCATGAGGAAGGCCTTGAGGCGGGGGTAGAGGACCGCGTGGAGGGCGGCGAAGGCGCGGCCGTCGCCGTCGAGGTAGCGGTCCATGAGGTCGTAGAGGCCGGCTGGCGCCGCGCGTCCTGCTTGGGCGTCAATCACGGCGGCGAGTTCTCCAGGTTCAACGTCAGGACCTCCGCGCTTGTTACGTCTCGGAGCGTGCGGTGCGCGAGCGCCGGGAGGTCGGCGCGGACCCGGCTCAGAAGCCCGGCCTGGAGGTGGACCAAGGTGAGTCCCTCCCCCCGCGAGACCTGCGCGATGACGGCGCCCCAGGGGTCGACCGCGAGGCTGTGGCCGAAGCTGTGGCGCCCGTGGCCGTGCGGTCCGTACTGCGCCGGTGCGAGCACGTAGGCCTGGTTTTCGATCGCACGCGCGCGCAGGAGCGGCTCCCAGTGGTCGATTCCGGTGAGGAGCGTGAAAGCGGAGGGGATCACGAGGATCTCAGCGCCGGCGGCGGAGAGCGCGCGGTACAGCTCGGGGAAGCGCAGGTCGTAGCAGATGCTGAGGCCGATCTTGCCGAAGGGGGCGGCGAGAAGGACGGGGCGGTCGCCGCCGACGATGAGGTCGGACTCACGGGTACGGCTGCCGTCCGGCAAGGTGGCGTCGAAGCGATGGATCTTGCGGTAGGCGCCGACGACCTTGCCGGCGTGGAGCGCGACCAGGGTGTTGTAGAATTTTCCCGTGGCCCCTGGCGGGAGCTCGGGCAGCCCGCCCAGAAGGAGCACCGCGGACGGGTGCTGGCGGGAGAGTTGGAGGAAGGGGGCCAGGACGAGGGGGGGCTCCGGGAGATCGTCGCTCGGGCCGAGGGTCCGGAGATCGGCCGCCCAGGGCCTGCGGTCGAGCCCTGGGGGGGCGACCGCCCAAAAGTTCTCTGGCAAGACGACGAGCTCAGCGCCGCGGGAGAGGGCGTCGGCTGTGAGTTCCGCCGCCCGGGCGAGGCTCGGCACGGGGTCAGGCCCGCTGCTCAGCTGGATTAGCGCTGCGACCAGGTCCCGCATGCGGCGCTGATGCTAGCGAGATTTCGCTCGCGCGCCCAGCGGGTGTGGCCCCATGAGGGACTGGAGGGGGGGTTGCTCGGGCCGCAGGAGCCGTGCTACTAGGCGCCCTGCATTTCGCCTTTCGTAAGCGAGCAGGCAAACGCCCCAGCTCGCTTTTTTTCGTCTTTGCGCGATGGCCACGCGGCGAACCACCTCCAACTCCCGGCAACCAGCCCGTCCCGCGGGCTCGGTCGAGGCTGATCCCGACGAGGGCCTCGGCCTGGATGGGTCGCAGGGGGCGGTCCACCTGATCGAGGCGGCGATCGAGCCGGTCGCTCGGGCGATGGGCTTCGAGGTCGTCCACCTCGAGTGGGCCGGCGGGCGCGGGAGCCGCGTCGCGAGGGTCTACCTCGACCACCCGCGGGGGGTCTCCCTCGACGATTGCACCCGGATGAGCGGGGTGCTGAGCAACGCGCTGGACGCCGCGGAGACCGATCCGCAGGCGCCGGAGCTCGCCGCGTTGCTCTCCCAGCCCTACACGCTGGAGGTCTCATCCCCCGGGGTCGAGCGGCCTCTGGTTCGCCTCAGCCACTTCGCCCGCTTCGTGGGTGAGCGGGCCACGGTGCGGACCCGGGGTCCCTTGCAGGATCAAGGAGGGGGGGACCAGCGGACCTTCCACGGCACCATCGTCGGCACGGAGGTCGATGCCGCCGGACCGAGTGACGATCGCCGCGGCGTGGTGCTGCTGCGCTCGCTGGACAGTGATACCATCTACAGGATCTCGCTCGCCGACATCCGGCGGGCAAACCTCGTCTACTCTCCTCCCGCCCCGACCGGCGGCCGCCCGCAGGGCCGCCCCGGCCCGACCAGCGCGAGGGGTAGCGGCTAGGACAGCAGAGGTCATCCATCTATGGAAGAACAGCTCAACCTCAGTGCGGTGCTCGACCAGGTCTGCGACGAGAAGAAGATCTCGCGCGAGGTCTTGATCGAGACGGTCGAGCAAGCCGTCGCCACGGCGGCCAAGAAGGTCTTCGAGGAGAAAGAGATCGAGGCCAGCTTCGACACCGAGACCGGGCACGTCAACCTCTTCCAGGTGCTCTACGTCGTCGACAAGGTCGTGGCCCCGCACCGCGAGATCAGCCTCGAGCAGGCCCACCGCGCCGGGCTCGAGGCCGAGATCGGCGACGAGCTGCTGTTCCAGATCTTCTACCTTGAGTCCGACAAGAAGCGCGCCGAGCAGCAGGCCAAGGACTATGCGGAGATCGAGGCGCTGCAGTTCCACCAGCACGGCTTCGGCCGGATCGCGGCGCAGACGGCCAAGCAGGTGATCATCCAGCGCGTCCGCGAGGCCGAGCGCGACAACCTCTTCGACGCCTACAAGGACAAGAAGGGCGAGCTGATGACGGGGATCGTCCGCCGCTTCGAGCGCGGCTCGATCGTCGTCGAGGTCGACAACGGCAAGGCGGAGGCGATCCTGCCGGCGCGCGAGCAGGTCCCGCGCGAGTCGCTGCGCCCGGGGGACCGCGTGGTCGCCTACGTGAAGGACGTCGACAAGTCGGCCCGCGGGCCGCAGATCATCCTCTCGCGCACCCACCGCGGGCTGGTCGAGAAGCTCTTCGAGCACGAGGTGCCGGAGATCTACGAGGGCATCGTCCGCATCGAGGCCTGCGCGCGCGAGCCGGGGGCGAGGAGCAAGATCGCGGTGTCGTCGCGCGACCGCGACGTCGACCCGGTCGGCGCGTGCGTCGGCATCCGCGGCAGCCGCGTGCAGGCGGTCGTGCAGGAGCTCCGCGGCGAGAAGATCGACATCGTCCCCTTCAACGACGACCCGGCGCGCTTCGTCTGCAACGCGATCCAGCCGGCGACGGTGTCGCGCGTGTTGATCGACGCCGAGCGGCACACCATGGAGCTCGTGGTCCCGGACGACAAGCTCTCGCTGGCGATCGGCAAGAAGGGCCAGAACGTGCGTCTGGCCTCGCGCCTGACGGGCTGGCGGATCGACATCTACTCCGAGAGCAAGCTCCGACAGATGGAGCGGCGCAGCCTGGCCGAGATGGCGGCGATCCCCGGGGTCGGGGAGACGACCGCGCAGGCGATGTTCCAGATGGGGTGGCGCAACCTCCGCGACGTGGCGATCGCCGACGCCGAGGAGCTGGCGCAGGTCCCGGGGATCGGCTCCGTCGAACGCGCGGAGCAGATCATCGAGGTCGCCGACGACGTCGCTTCGGGCAAGCTTCAGCTCGCCGTGAAGTACCCCGAGCCGGCCCACGAAGACGGTCGTTCGGACGAAGATGATGAAGAAGAAGACGACGGAGGGCGCGACTGACATGGGCGAGCCCACGCGGACATGCGTCGCTTGTCGCACGGCCCGCCCGCAGGCGGAGCTGCTGCGCATGCGCGCGTTCGACGGACAGGTCGTCTCCGACCGGTCCGCACGGACATGCGCGAAGAGCCAGGGCCTGCGCTCGCTCGGACGCTCGGCCTACCTCTGCCCCAGCCGCGCCTGCTTCGCTCAGGCCGCCCGGCGCGGGGCGTTCGCGCGGGCGCTCGGCCGTCCCGGACGGGCCGCCCAGCTCCAGCGTGTCGACGCGGGGGCTCTGTGGTCCGAGCAGACCGCCGAGCTCGAGCGACAGATCGATCTCCTGACCCGCAGCGGCCCCGCGGCGCTGCCTCGCACCCAACGTCTCGCTGCCCTGGCGGCCGCCATGCGGGCCTCGGCGGGGAGGGCTTCCTGAGTTATGGCCAAGATTCGCGTCTACGAGCTCGCCAAAGAGCTGGGCAAGGACAACAAAGTGATGGAGAACACCATCCGCGCGCTCGGGCTCGAGATTAAAGGAGTCATGAGCACGCTGGACGACGACCAGGCCGAGCTTGTGCGCCGCCATATCCAGGGCGGCGGGCGCCGTGAGCCAGAACGAGGTGGCGCGCCTGGGGCCGTCATCCGGCGCCGCGGGACGGGCCCTCGCCCGGACGAGGACGACGCGCCCATGAGCGCTCCGGAGCCTCGCCCTGCGCCGATCGTGCGCCCGCAGCCGCCGCCTGTGCAGCCGCAGCAGCCGATGATCCGGCGTCCGGCTCCGGCTCCGGCCCCGGTACCCCGCGCTCCCGCCGCGCCCTTGCGTTCGATCGAGGGGCCCAGCGCGGCTGCGCCGGAGCGTCCTGTGGTGAACGATCCCCCGTCGGCGCCGCCGCCCCGCGTCGTGGAACCTGTCC
>CAZMML010000075.1:0-9825 GCA_964567335.1 uncultured Nannocystis sp.
CCCTCGGGCGCCCCGAGATCGACGCCGCGCGCCGCGAGCAGGGCGCGGGCGGTGATCGCCAGGTCCTCGCGCCGCGCCCGCAGCGGCGGGAGGGCGACGCGCAGGACGCTGAGGCGGTAGTAGAGGTCGGGGCGGAAGGCGCCGGCGGCGACCGCGGCGGCGAGCTCGCGCTGGCTCGCGGCGATCACCCGCACGTCGACCGCGAGCTCGTCGTCGCCGCCGACCGGACGCACGCTGCGGGCCTCGAGCGCGCGCAGCAGCCGCGGCTGGAGCGCGAGCGGCAGGTTGCCGAGCTCGTCGAGGAAGAGCGTGCCGCCGTGGGCGCGGGCGAAGGCGCCGCGGCGCGCCGCCATCGCCCCGGTGAAGGCGCCCTTGACGTGGCCGAAGAGCTCGCTCTCCACCAGGCCCTCGGGCAGCGCGCCGCAGTCGAGGGCGACGAAGGGGCCGCGGGCGCGGGCGCTGGCGCCGTGGATCGCCCGCGCGGCCACCTCCTTGCCGGTGCCGGTCTCGCCCTCGAGGAGCACCGATACGTCGCCGCCGGCCGCTAGCTCGAGCACCGCGAAGACCTCGCGCATCACCAGGCTCTCGCCGACGAGGTCCCCGAAGCGCCGGCTGCGGCTCGGCTCGATCGCCAGCGCCTGCGGCGCCGGCTGGATCCGCAGCGTCGTCCGCCCGAGGCGCAGCGCGGCCCCGGGCGGCACCGTGAGGCGCCCGACCGTCGCGCCCTGGTAGAGCGTGCCGTTCTTGCTGCCGAGGTCGGTGACCACGAAGTGTCCGTCCGGACCTGTCTCGACGCTCATGTGGCGGCGCGACACGCGGTTGTCGCGGAGCACGAGATCGCACGCCGGCTCGGTGCCGACGACCGCCGGCGCGCCGCCGATCGCCGCCGCCCGGCCCATGTCGGGCCCCTCGACCACCACGAGCTGGCAACGCGGCGCGGCGCTCGGGTAGTCCGGGTGCCCGACGGCGACGGTGGCGACGGTCGAGGAGGGCCGCACCGCCGCAGGGTAGCGGCAAACGACGGCGACATCACGTAGTCTGGAGCGACGTGACCCCGCCCGTCCCCGCGACCCTCGGCCCCTACCGCGTCGTGCGGCGGCTCGGCCAGGGCGGCATGGCGGAGGTCTTCCTCGCCGTGCGCTACGGCGCGAGCGGCTTCGAAAAGCAGGTCGCCATCAAGGTGCTGCGGGAGGAGCACCGCGCCCGGGCCGAGACCCTGCGCCTGCTGATCTCCGAGGCCAAGATCGGCGCGCGCTTCTCCCACCCCGGGCTCGTCCACGTCCACGACCTCGGGCTCCACGAGGGCGCCTACTTCGTGGTGATGGACTACGTCGACGGCGGGGACCTCGCCGCCCTGCTCGCCCGCCGCCCGCTCCCGCTCCCGCTCGCGCTCTGGCTCGCCGAGCAGGTCGCGCTCGCGCTCGCCTACGTCCACGCGCTGCGCGACGAGCTCGGCCGCCCGCTCGGGCTCGTCCACCGCGACGTGAGCCCCGGCAACATCCTGGTCTCACGGACAGGCGACGTGAAGCTCGCCGACTTCGGGATCGCCAAGGCGACCGCGCTGCGCGACACCACCTGGGGGCGCATACTCAAGGGCAAGTTCTCGTACATGTCGCCCGAGCAGGTCGCGGGCGAGGCCGTCACCCCGGCATCGGACCAATTCGCCCTCGGGATCACCCTCCACGAGCTCCTCCTCGGCCGCCGCCCCTTCGACGGCCCGGGACCGCTCCCGACCATGAGCAACATCCGCCGCGCCGAGCTCGCCGACGACCCCGACCTCGCCGCCCTGCCGCCGCCCCTGCCCGCGCTGCTGCGCCGGACCCTGGCTAAAGAGCCAGGCGCTCGCTTCCCCGACCTCGCCGCCCTCGCCCGCGAGCTCCAGGCCGCGCGCCTCAACCTGCCGCCCGTGAGCCCGATCGAGCTCGGGCGCTGGGCCGCGCTCGTGCTCGCCGCCAGCGGCCCGCTGCCGGGCGTCGCCGGGCCGCCTTCGACCGCCGGGCTCGACACCGAGGGCTGAGGACCGCGACGCGCGCCAGCGGCAACAGCAGGGCTGTGACCCGGATCTCACTCCTTGAGCGGCCTCGCGCCGCGCCGCCTTCCCGCGCTCCGCTGCCCTCAGTACTCTGGGCCGTCCCCATGAACAAGCCCAAGGTGATCGTCGTCGGGGCGGGCCCCTCCGGCGGGTCTTGTGCCCTCTCGCTGGCCCGCACGGGCCGCTTCGAAGTCCTGCTGCTGGACAAGTCGCACTACCCGCGGGTCAAGGTGTGCGGCAGCGGCCTCTCGCCGCACGCGCTCGACGTCCTCGGCCGCCTCGGCCTGCGCGAGCGCTTCGCCAACCACCACGGCACGATCTCGACGGTGCGGGTGCGCGGCCCGGCCGGCGGCGAGGTCCTGCTCGACGCCGGGATCCAGGCGTGGGTGGTCCCCCGGGTCGAGCTCGACCACGGGATCGCCCGCGCCGCCGAGGAGCACGGCGCCACCTTCCGCGAGTCGACCAAGGTCACCGAGCTGCTGCGCCGCGAGGGCCGCGTCGTCGGCGTCCGCCATGACGAGGGCGAGATCGAGGCCGACCTCGTCGTCTGCGCCGACGGCTCGCCCTCCCGCTTCTCCGCCGACGAGCGGCCCAAGACGACGATCCGCACGCTGATGGGCTGGTGGCGCGGCACCCCCTGGACCGGCCAGGAGGCGCACATGTACTGGGACCGCCGCCTGGACGGCTACTACGCGTGGATGTTCCCGGAGCTCGGCGACGTCGTCAACATCGGCCTGACGATCCCAGAGCACGCCCCCGAGGCCGCGCGCCTCAAGGACCTCTTCCAGGACCTGCTCGACGAGCACTGGGGCGAGGGCCTCCGCGGCGCCGAGCAGATCGGCAAGTGGATGGGACACCCCGCGGTGACCACCACCCGCCTGGGCCCCGTCGCCGAGTCGCACGCGATTTGGGTCGGCGAGGCCGCGCGCCTGGTCTCCCCCGGCTGGGTCGAGGGGATCGGCTTCGCCCTCGAGAGCGGCCTCCGCGCCGCCGAGACGATCGCCCAACACTTCGAGCCGGGTCGCGGCCTGACGCCGCTGCAGATCGCCAGCTACCGGGCCCGCCTCGCCGCGAGCGTGCTCCCGAAGTTCTGGGCCGGCGAGGCCTTCTCGCGCGCCGCCCGCAACCCCCTCGCCCGCCGCGTCGGCGAGCAGGTGTTCTTCGGGCCAGCCGGCAAGATCATCGGCCGCATGGTCGCCGCGGTCCTCGGCGACAACAGCCGCGAGCGGAGCTGACGCCTCCATGGGCCGCCCGGCCACGCTGCGCGCTCAGATCTTCTCGAGCAGCGCGAGCGTCCGCCGGGCCTCGCGCGCCAGCGAGGGACGGGGGTCGCTGACGAACGCGGCGACCCGCGGGATGTCCGCGCGACGGCCGAAGTCCGAGAGCGTCGCCAGCGCGGCCAGCAGGTCGTCGCGCTCCGCGTCCGGGCGCACCAGCGTCGCCAGCGCCTGGCCGCGGTAGTCGAGCGGCGTGAAGCGCTCGGCCAGGGCCACGCGGGCGAGGTGGCGGACCTCGCCCTGGCGATCGAAGGCGAGGCGCTCGAGCGCCGCGCGGTCGCCTGCGGCCGCGCACGCGTGCACGCCGGTGCGACGGATCGCCGGCGCGGGGTCGCGGATCAGCGCCGGGGCCAGCGCGCGCAGCGCCTCGATCGGCGTACGCCGGGGGTCCGCCGCGACTTGAGCCCCCAGACGCCGCGTCTGGAGGTCGCGCGACGCGAGCGCCGCCTCGATCACCCCCTGGATCGCCGCGGTGCCCGCGTGCACCTTGGCGAGGAGTACACACGCGGCGCGGCGCACCTCGCCGTCACCCGAACGAGCCCCGCCCCACAGCGCGGCGACGCAGCGCGGGTCGGGCGAACGGATGAGGTCATGCAAGCGCTGATACTCCGGCGATCCGGCCCGGATCCACACGCTCATGCGCTCGATGAGGGGGAGGCACGCGACGATCGACGCGGCGTGGAGCGGGGTCAGGCGCGGCTCCAGCGCGGCCCATGCGGCGCGGGCGATCGCCTGAACGTAGTCGTTGAGGCGGTTGATCAGGAAGGCCGTGGCGAGCAGGTCGACCTGCGCGCCGAGGCATCGCACCGCGGCCTCGCGCGCGCGCCCGTCGCGGACCAGGCTCGCCACCCCGAGCGCCTCGCTCCGCGCGCTCTCAAGGCGCGCCAGGCGACCCACCTGGGGGACCGTGAGGTCGAGGAAGGGAAGGCCGAGGCGCGCATGCAGGTGAGCGTCGCGGAACGCGCGGTCCAGGGCCGGCACGATCCGGATCGGCGCCGCGCGGAGCACGGCGGCGACCCCGCTGGCGGCGTCCTGGGCCTCTGCACCCACCAGACCGCGGCTCCGCGCCAGGATCGCGTGGACCGCGTGCTCGCGGACGAGGGAGCTGACCTGAGACATCGACACGGCCACGAGCATGGACCCCCGCGGACGTCCGCGCCAGGTCTGCGCCGCCGGCCGGTTCAGCACGCAGGGGTTGCGGCGCGGAGCTATCGCGACGTCGGGTACATTCGCGCCCCATGAAGCGCAACGAACCAGTGTCCCACATCATGAGCACCGCGCTCCACACCGTGCACGACGGCAACCGGCTGAGCGAGGTGCGGGCGCTCCTCGCCGAGCACAAGATCCACCACGTGCCGGTGGTCAGCGGCAAGCGCTTCCTCGGCATCATCTCGGCGACGGACCTCCTGCGGCTCAGCTACGGGGATCCCTACAAGCAGGATCCGCGGATGACCGACGCGCTGCTCGACACGCAGCAGCTTCGGGACGCGATGCAGGAGGACGTGAAGACGATCGGGCCGCGCGCCTCGATCCGCGAGGCGGCCGAGCTCCTGAAGACCGGCACCTTCCACAGCCTGCCGGTGGTCAGCGACGAGGGCGAGCTGGTCGGGATCGTCACCACGACCGACCTCCTGCGCTACTTCGTCGATCAGTACTGAGTGGGGCTCCGAGCCGCTCGCGGCTCGTGCGAAGAGACGCCCCGACGTCGCCGCAGCGACCACCGGGCGTCGCAGTAAGGTGCACCCGAGGGTGCGAGAAGGGTGGATTCACCAGCGCCGCTCAGGAGCGGCCGGCGAAGGTACGATGGACCTCCCGATGCAGGCGGCCGCTCTGGATCCGGTCGCCGACTTCCGAGATCCCCGCGGTGAGCACGGGGACGAGAAGGCCGAGGAGGGCGATAAGGGCGAGGGCAGTCATGATGGGGCTCCTTTGCCCCCGATATAGCGAGTCGCGTGCCAGCCCACGGTGGGAAAAAACCCTGATAATTCAACGACCCCCGCGCTGACCAGGACTCGAGGTGGCTACTGGAGTCGCTACCTCGGGCCTCGCAGGTGGCAAGGCTTGTTGCGAGGCGCGCGCTCGCGCCACACCCGGCCGAGAATTTGCAGGCCCCGAAGCCCCCGCCTAAGGTGGTCGTCGTGAGCATGTCTGTCTGGTCTCGCCGCGGGTGTGGGGGCGTCGTCGCGGCGCTGATGGCCTGCACCCCGCTCCCAGGCCCGGCGGACACCACGACCGAGACCGGCACGGGAACCACCTCGACGTCGGAGTCGAGCTCCACGAGCGGCGCGACCGGCTTCCAGACGGTGACCAGCCTGCCGCAGACCAGCTCCTCGGAAGGTAGCTCGAGCTCCTCGTCGACCGGCCCCGGCGGCTGCGAGGACGCCGTCGCCGCGCTGGCGGCGAAGCTCGCGGCGGGCGAGCCCTGCGACGTGCTCGTGCACCTCGGCGCCGCCGACGATCTGCTCGGCTACAGCGTCGCCTGCGGCGCCCTCGGCCCGGGCTGGACGATGGGCAAGGAGGTCCCCGCCGCGACCTCATGCTGCATGGATGGCGCGACCATCTACGCCCCGGACGGCGACCTCGGCCCCTACTACGTCCTACACGCGGCGACCCCCGGCCCCGACGGCGTAGCGATCGCCTCCAACCACCGCGGAGCGGTCGAATTCGACGCGCTCACCGGGCTCGACGCCCCCGGACCGATCGCGACCCCGACCTGGTCCGACGCCGCCGAGCTGGCGCCCGGCCTCGGCTGCGGCTCGCCGCTCGACCTCAGCGGCGCCGCCAGCCACGACCTCAAGGCCGAGGGCATGCCCATCGCCGATCTCTCGGGCGTCCAGGCGGCGATCGAGGACAGCGCGCTTCCGACGGCGCTCAGCGGCGCCGCGGACCTAGTCCGCGCAGTCGCCCTTCGCTACGCCCCGCAAGAGGGCAGCGACATGCACACCTTCGTGTTGCTCGAGGTCACAGGCAAGTAGCGCCTGCCCCCGGGGATTTTGGGGGGTCCACCGCTTTGTGGTATTCAGGCGGGACCATGACGTCTCGCCTACTCACTGCGTCGCTCTGTTCGCTCCTCGCAACGACCCTCGCCGCGTGCGGGGACGACCGGATGGATCCCACGGCCACCGAGGATCCATCCACCTCGACCACCGCCGAGCCCACGACGACCGAGGGCACGACCTCGACCACCTCGGGCGACACCGACATGGACGGCGACGGGAAGCTCGACAAGGAGGACAACTGCCCCTCCGCGGCCAACCCGAACCAGCTCGACTTCGACAAGGACGGGATCGGCAACGTCTGCGACGACCCCCTGCGCTTCCAGATGGTGAGCGGCACGCCGCCCGAGTTCAACAAGCTCGACTCGACCGCGAGCGCCGAGATGATCCTCAAGTGCGAGTTCCCGGTCAGCCTGATCGCGGTCGGCGGCGACGTCCAGATCTCGCTCGACGACGTGGGCCAGGCCAAGTTCTTCGCCGCCAGCATCAGCTACGCCGACACCCCAGAGCTGACCTGCAGCCTCGGCATCATCACCGTCAAGCTGAAGATCGAGATGCTCGTGACCGCCGGCGACATGCCCTTCGTGGTCGGCTTCCCCTTCACCACCGCCGATCACGACGCCGGCAACCTCAACGGCACGACCGACATGCCGCACACGATCATGATCAACGGCATCATCAACGTGACCGAGTCGAGCGACCCGAACCTCGTCATGCCCGGGCCGCAGCCGCTCATGGACGTCCCCGGCGCCTTCCCGACCGGCCAGGTCGCGGTCTCCGGCTCGGGCACCGACATGTCGATCACCTTCGATGACCCGAACGCGACCGTCTTCATGCAGACGACGATGTCCGGCATCACCATCCAGCTCACGGGCCTCAAGGGCACCCTGAAGATGGTCAACTGAGCGCGCCTCCCCGCGCTCCCCGCGCCGTGCTACCCTCCGGGGGCATGCTCTCGCGCGGCCCCACGTCCCTGCGACTGCGCGCGGCGCTCCTCCTCCCCCTGGGCGCGTTCGCCTGTTTCAGCGACAGCGGCGACCTCAGCGCCGGCTCGCTCGTCACCACGGGCTCCTCGGGTGAGGGTTCCAGCACCTCGACGGGCGAGCCGACGACGAGCGAGCCGTCGACGTCTTCCGCGTCGTCGTCGTCGTCGTCGTCCTCCACGACCGGGATCACGGACCAGGACAACGACTCGATCCCGGACGCCGAGGACAACTGCCCCGCCGCGCCGAACAGCCACCAGCTCGACTTCGACGGCGACTCGGTCGGCAACGCCTGCGACGAGCCCCTCCGCTACGCGATCGTCGACGGCGCCCCGCCCGCGTACAACCAGCTCGAGACCTCGGGGAGCGTCAACGCCGGGATGGGGCTCCTGTGCGAGTTCCCGGTCAATCTCGTCGTCGTCGCCGCCGACGTCCGGCTCACCCTCGACGACCTCGGCGCCGCCGCGCTCTCCCTCTCGTCGGTGCAGTTCGCCGACACGCCCGGGTACACCTGCACCCTCGGGACCGTCACGTTCAAGGCCGCGCTCGAGGGGCTGACGCTCGTCGGCGACGCGCCCTCCCCCGTCGGCTTCCCCTTCACGCTCGGTGACCACGACGCGGGCCAGATCTCCGGCACGACCGGCGCGAAGTACACGGCGCCCCTCGAGGGCGTCATCAACATCCTCGAGTCCAACGCCCCGATGATCGTCCCCCTCGGACCGAGCCCCCTCACGGACGCGACCTTCACCTTCCCGAAGGGTCAGGTCACGGCGAGCGCGGAAAACCTCTCCTTCAAGTTCGACGACGCCTCGACGATCATCTTCGAGCAGGGCCAGCTCGTCCCGGTCCGGCTCACCGGCCTCGCGGGCGCCCTGAACCTGACCATGTGATAGGCTCGGCGGGACATGCCGCAGCACTCGCGCCCCGCGATCCAGCTGGTCCGCCCCCCGACCGACGAGCCGGCCCCCGAGCGGCGGATCCGCCCGCTCGAGC
Organism: uncultured Nannocystis sp.; assembly: GCA_964567335.1. GTDB lineage: Bacteria > Myxococcota_A > Polyangia > Nannocystales > Nannocystaceae > Nannocystis. The sequence goes on from CAZMML010000075.1 coordinate 8,282, forward strand.
GGCTCCGACGCGTGTTTACCTACACGCGCCCCTACGCGGGGCGGCTCGCGGCGGCGCTGATCTGCCTCGTGATCGGCGCCGCGCTCGGCCTCATCCCGCCCTACTACCTCGGCAAGCTCGCCGAGGCCGCCGTCACCGGCGGCAGCGCCGCCGACAAGGCCGCCGCCTACCGCGCGCTCGGCGACAACGCCGAGCTCCTCCTGCTCGTCTTCCTCGCCTCCGCGGTCTTCGTGTTCCTGCGCCACTACCTGATGACGTGGCTCGGCGAGCGCGTCGTCACCGACCTGCGCGTCGAGCTCTACCGCCACCTGGCGACGATGCCGCAGAGCTACTTCCACCACACCCGCACCGGCGAGCTGCTCTCGCGCCTCGCCGACGACGTCACGCGCCTGCAGAGCACCGTCGGCCAGGACCTCAGCATCTTCCTGCGCAACGCGCTGACCCTGATCGGCGGCGTCGCCGTGCTCTTCTACATGAACTGGAAGCTGACCGCGGCGATGCTCTCCGTCGTGCCGGCGCTGATGATCGCCGCCAACTACTGGAGCCGGATCATCCGCGAGCTCTCGCGCAAGGCCCAGGACGAGCTCGCGCGCGCGAGCGGGGCGCTGCAGGAGGGCCTCTCGGCGATCGAGACCGTGCAGGCCTTCACCCGCGAGGGCTTCGAGGTCGGCCGCTACCGCGGCGCGCTCGAGGCGACCTTCGCGCTCTTCATCAAGCGCGCGCTGGCGCGGAGCTGGTTCGCCGCCGTGATCAGCTTCCTCGCCTTCGCCTCGATCGCCGGCCTCTTCTGGTACGGCGGCAGCATGGTGATCGAGGGCGAGATCACCGCCGCCGACCTCACCAGCTTCCTCTTCTACACCCTCATGGTCGCCGGCGCCGTCGGCTCGCTCGCCGAGCTGCTCGGCGGGATCCAGTCGACCCTCGGCGCGACCGCGCGGATCTTCGAGATCCTCGACACCGCGCCCGAGATCGCCGACCCCAAGGACCCCGTCCTGCACCCCGAGCTCCGCGGCGAGCTCCGCTTCCGCGGCGTCACCTTCACCTACGGCGACCGCGACGTCGCGGTCGTCCGGGACCTCGACCTCCACATCCGACCCGGCGAGGTGTGCGCCCTCTGCGGCCCCTCCGGCTCCGGCAAGACGACCGTCGGACGCCTCGTGCTGCGCTTCTGGGACCCGAGCGCCGGCGCGATCGAGCTCGACGGCTACGACCTCCGGACCCTCCGCCTCGCCGACCTCCGCGGGGCGATGGCCGTGGTCTCGCAGGACCCCGTGCTCTTCTCGGGGACGATCCGCGAGAACATCCGCTACGGCCGCCTCGACGCCAGCGACGCCGAGATCGAGGCCGCCGCGCGCGCGGCCAACGCCGACGGCTTCATCCGCGAATTCCCCGAGGGCTACGACACCGTCGTCGGCGAGCGCGGCGTCAAGCTCAGCGGCGGCCAGCGGCAGCGGGTCTCGATCGCCCGCGCGATCCTCCGCGACCCCAAGATCCTGATCCTCGACGAGGCGACCTCGGCCCTCGACGCCGAGAGCGAGCACCTC
>CAZMML010000076.1:0-9820 GCA_964567335.1 uncultured Nannocystis sp.
AGTCTCCGCCTGTCTTGTCGCGCTTGTCGTGCCGATCGCCGCGTGTGGAGACGACGCCAGGGGGAGCGCGTCGGACTCCGCGGCGACGACGACGACGACGACGACCGGCTCGCCGCCGACGAGCACGGACGCGGTGACCGGCACGTCGGCGGGTTCTGGCTCGGCGACGGAGAGCGGCCCGGGTACGAGCGGCCCGGGGACGAGCGCGGGCACTTCGGGCGGCCTGAAGTTCGACATGGGGATCGCGCCGGACTTCGGCGGCAATCCTGGCTGCGGGGACAGCGGCGGCGAGCCCGACACCATGTTCAGCTACATCTGGATCGCCAACAGCGGCGAGGGCACGGTCTCGAAGATCAACACCAAGACGGGGGTCGAGGAGGGACGCTTCTACGTGGAGGGCGGGAGCCCGTCGCGGACCTCGGTGAACCTGCAGGGGGACGTCGCCGTCTCTGCCCGCGACCCCGGGGGCGTGACCAAGATCGCCGCGACGCTCGACCACTGCGTCGACGCCAACGGCGACGGCATGATCACGACCTCGACCGGGCCGGCGGACGTGAAGCCGAAGGGGCAGGACGAGTGCGTCCTCTGGTTCAAGCCGATCCCCTCGCCGGGCTACACGTACGGCGTGCGGGCCACCGCGTGGGAGGGCGTCAAGGCCGACCCGATCACCTGCGTCGTGCCGACGCCGCGCCTGTGGTTCGCGTGGATGGACGGCAGCATGACGGCCCACTTCATGCGGGTCGACGGGGCGACGGGCGCGACGCTCGACGAGGTCACCTACGCGTGGCCCAACGGCGACGGGTTCTCGCCCTACGGCGGGGCCGTCAACGCGAAGGGCGACTTCTTCGCTACCGGCCTCAACATGGGCCCCGCGGTGAAGATCGACGCGCAGACGCTGCAGATCACCGACTACGGCGTCGCGCCCGGCTGCAAGTACGGCATGACGCTCGACGCCGACGGCAACATCTGGAACGGCGGCTGCATCGGCGGCAACATGTACGTCTATGACATGCAGCTCGGCCAGTGGATCGACATCGGCAACGCGTCCGGGAGCCGGGTCAACGGGGTGATGGCGGACCGCGACGGCAACATCTGGGGCGCGGGGAGCGACCCATGCCGCCTCGTCCACGTCGACGCGAAGACGCGGACCTACATCAACGCCAACATCCCGCTGCCGGGGTGCTTCAGTCCGTGGGGGGTCAGCATCGACGTCGACGGCTACGTGTGGGTCGTCGACATGAGCGCCAACATGGCCTTCAAGGTCGACCCGGACACCTACCAGACGGTGCTGACGGTCACCGGGCTGGTGAACCCGTACACGTACTCCGACATGACCGGCGCGGGCCTCAACCTGCAGGTCAACCCACCTGGCTAATCAGACACGTCTGAAAGATCGCGCAGGCGCTCGCGCCTGCGCGGATCTGCGCGGCCCAGCGACGTGGCGGTGAGAGGGGCTCTGAACCCTCATGGAGCCACTCAGGTTCACTGCTAGAGACAGACGGACAGGGACACGCGCGTCGAGCGTCTCCTCTCGTGCCCGTGAGTACGTGCTTGCACGCGTGCGCGGGTGTCCTCACCATGGGCGCCATGGGACGCTCCATCTCGCTCGGATCCGCGCTCGTCACGGCCATGTTCGCCCTCGCCCGACCCGCGTACGCGGCGCCCGGAGAGGGAGAATTGCTCGATGTCACGCGCTCTCCGACGAAGGGTCAGGTCGCAAAGGACGTGTCAAAAGGGCCAGATGTAGGCGCGCCCCAGGTTCAGGCGCCCGACTGGCGCACCCGCGTGAACGTGGCGCTCGAGAAGTTGCAGGCGGAAGATCCGGCCTTCGTGGCGCGCCTCTCGGGGCCTCCCGAGCTGATCAGCGAGGCGGACCTGCGCGACCGTCGAGCGGCGGCCGTCCTGCTGAGCCGGTTGATCAAGGGGAGCGACGCTGTGCAGGCGCGGCGGGCGCTCGCGGAGGCGCTGCCGCAGACGGGGGGAGACTGGCAGGAGGGCGCGGCGGCGTTGATCGCGAGCGATCCTTCGCCCGAGGTGCGGAAGCAGCTCGTCGAGGTGATGCGCTACGCCGACGCGCCGCACTGCGTGGAGGGGCTTCGCCGCGGCTTCCATGACCCGGACCCCGAGGTCAACATCGCGGCGGCGCGGACGACGGGGTTCTCGCGCAGCGGGGGCGAGCTCTTCCAGGAGCTCTTCTCGAGCACCTTCGACGCGGACTGGGACCTCCGCGCGGCGACGGTGCAGGCGCTCGGGATGCTCAAGCTGCCGCGCTCGCGGGATCTGCTCCTCAAGGCGCTCGCGGACGAGGAGCGGGAGGTGCGGTTGCAGGCGCTCCTCGCCCTCGAGCAGCTCGACCCCGAGGGCGTGATTCACCTCCCGCAGCTCGAGAAGCTGGCCAAGGATCGCAAGAGCCACCGGATCGCCCGCAAGGCCGAGCTGCTGCTGCGTCGCCGCCGGGCGGCGCAGAAGGCGGCCCGGGCCTCGGGTACTATCTCGCCCGCACCATGAGAGCGATCGGTCAAACCATCTATGGAGGGCCTGAGGTCCTCCACGAAGTCGAGATCCCCGCCCCGGTCCCCGGCCCGCGCGACGTCCTTGTGCGGGTCCACGCGACCGCGACCAACCCCGTCGACATGAAGGTCCGTCGCGGGGGACCGGCCGGGCAGCCTGTCCCGAACCCGCCGCGGGTCCTCGGGTGGGACGCGAGCGGCGTGGTCGAGGCGCTTGGGTCGGAGGTCCAGCGCTTCCGGATCGGCGACGAGGTTTACTTCGCGGGTAGCATCACCCGGCCGGGCTCCTACGCCGAGCTCGTCGTGGTCGACGAGCGGATCACCGCGCTGAAGCCGAAGCAGCTGTCGCACGCGGACGCGGCCGCGATCCCGCTGACGGCGTTGACCGCGTGGGAAGCGATGGTGGAGCAGATGGGGCTCGCGCCGACCGACCACAGCAGCGAGGCGCCGAAGGACCTCCTGATCGTCGGCGGGGCCGGCGGGGTCGGCTCGCTGGCGATCCAGCTCGCGCACCAGCTCCTCGGCGTCCGCGTGATCGCCACGGCCTCGCGGCCAGAGACGCGCGCGTGGTGCCAGAAGCTCGGGGCCGACGAGGTGATCGACCACACCCAGCCGCTCGGGCCGCAGCTCGCGGCGGCGGGCCTCGACGGGGTCGACTACATCTTCAACACGGCGGTCCCGGAGGACAACCTGGCGCAGCTTGCGGAGGTGCTGCGGCCGATGGGGCACATCTGCGGGATCGTGGGGCCGACCGCGCCGCTCGACGTCTCGCCGCTCTTCCGCAAGCGCGGGACCCTCTCTTTCGAGCTGATGTTCACGCGGCCGATCTTCGGCGTCGGGCTCGAGCGTCAGGGGGAGATCCTGGCGCGGGTCGCGGAGCTCCTCGACCAGGGGGTGCTCGTCACGACGCGCACGACGACGATGCCGCTCTCGGAGGTGCAGTCGGCGCACCGCCTGCTCGACTCCGGGCGCTCGATCGGCAAGACCGTGCTGACGGTGCTCTGAGCGCTACCAGTCGAGGATGTAGGCGAAGATCAGGGGCGCGACGATCGTCGCGTCCGACTCGATGATGAAGCTCGGGGTGCGCTCGCCGAGCTTGCCCCAGGTGATCTTCTCGTTGGGCACGGCGCCCGAGTAGGAGCCGTAGCTGGTGGTGCTGTCGGAGATCTGGCAGAAGTAGCCCCAGAGCGGCACTTCGGGGCGCTGCAGGTCCTGGTGGAGCATCGGCACGACGCAGATCGGGAAGTCGCCGGCGATGCCGCCGCCGATCTGGAAGAAGCCGACGGACGAGCGCGCGGAGGTCTCGGTGTACCAGCGCGACAGCTCGATCATGTACTCGATGCCCGTGCGTACGGTGTGGACCTTCTTCACATCACCCGAGATGACGTGGGCGGCGTACATGTTGCCGAGCGTGGAGTCCTCCCAGCCCGGGACGAAGATCGGCAGGTCGCGCTCGCAGGCGGCCAGCAGCCAGCTGTCCTGGGGGTCGATCTGGTAGCTGTCCTTGAGGACGCCCGAGCGGAGGATCTTGTACATGAACTCGTGCGGGAAGTAGCGCTCCCCGGCCTGGTCGGCGCGCACCCACTCGGCGAGGACCGCGTCCTCGATCCGCCGCATCGCCTCCATCTCGGGGATGCAGGTGTCGGTGACGCGGTTGAGGTGGCGGTCGAGGAGGGCCTTCTCGTCGGCGGCCGTGAGCGAGCGGTAGTTCGGCACGCGGACGTAGTGGTCGTGGGCGACCAGGTTGAACACGTCCTCCTCGAGGTTCGCGCCGGTGCAGCTGATCGCGGTCACCTTTCCGCGCCGGATCATCTCGGCGAGCGAGAGGCCGAGCTCCGCGGTGCTCATCGCGCCCGCCAGGGTGACGAGCATGCTCCCGCCGGCGTCGAGGTGGGCGCGGTAGGCGGTGGCGGCGTCGACCAGCGCGGCCGCGTTGAAGTGGCGGAAGTGGCGGCGGATGAACTCGGAGATCGGACGCTGGAGCATGCCGCGCCGAAGGATACGCCATCGAAGGCTCGAGGGGGGGAAACCGCGCGCGAAAACGGGCGATCCGCGAGGGGCCTGGTCGCGGGCCTCAAGCGTGAGTAGCTTTGCCGCCCATGCGGAGCCTCTCACGCCTGGCCGGCCGGGCCTACGACCTCGTCATCCTCGGCGGCGGGATCACCGGCGCGTGCGTCGCTCGCGACGCGGCGCTGCGCGGCCTCAGCGTCGCGCTGGTCGAGAAGCGCGACTTCTGCAGCGCGACGAGCAGCGCGTCCTCGAAGCTGATCCACGGCGGGCTGCGCTACCTGAAGAACCTCGAGCTCTCGCTCGTGCGCGAGTCGCTGCGCGAGCGGAGGCTGTGGTCGATGCACGCGCCGCACCTCGTCCGGCCGCTGCCGATGCTCGCGCCCGTGTACCGGGGGGGCGCGACCTCGCTGATGGCGCTGCGCCTCGGGCTCACCGTCTACGACCTCCTGGCCTTCGACCGCAACCGGCAGCCGGACCGCGATCAACACGTGCGGCGGCACCGAACGCTGGGGCCAGCCGAGGTGTTGACCGTGGAGCCGGGTCTGTCGGGGGAGGGGCTCGTCGGAGGCGCGCTCTTCGCCGACTGCCAGATGCTCTCGCCCGAGCGGCTCGAGGTGGAGTGCCTGCTGAGCGCGGTGGCGGCGGGGGCGGAGGTGGTCAACTACGCCGAGGCGGAGGCGTTCTTGCAGGAGGGCTCGCGGGTGGTGGGGGCGCGGGTGGTCGGGCGCCTGACCGGCGAGTCCGAGGCGGTCGAGCTGCGCGCGCCCTTGGTGATCAACGCGACCGGTCCGTGGGTCGACCTGGTGCTCGAGACGCTCGGCCACGAGCCGGCGGCGCACCTGATCCGCTCCAAGGGGATCCACATCATCACCCGCCGGATCGCGGGTGACACGGCGCTGATGATGGCCGCAGGGACAGGTCACTTCTTCATCTTGCCCTGGCGCGGGCTCTCCCTGATCGGGACGACGGACGAGATCTACCGCGGGCGTCCGGACGACTTCAAGGTCACCGAGGCGGACATCGCCGGCCTGCTCGAGACGGTGAACACCTACTACCCGAGCGCCGCCCTGAGCCGCGGGGACGTCCTGCACAGCTACGGCGGCCTCCGACCGCTCGTTGACAACGACAACCAGGCCGCGCAGGGCTCGTCGTACCGCGCGAGCCGTCGCTCTGAGGTCTGCGACCACGCCCGGACCGACGGGGTCGAGGGGCTGCTCTCGGCGATCGGCGGCAAGTGGACGACCTCGCGGGCGCTCGCCGAGCAGGTCGTCGACCTGGCCCTGCGCAAGCTGGGCCGACCCGCGCGCCCGTCGATCACGGGGCGCACGGCGCTCCCGGGCGGGGCGACGGGCAACCTCCGGCGCTTCATCGACGACCTGCGGGCGCGGCACAGCGAGGTCCCCTCGGAGTTGGTGGAGCACCTCGGCCGTCAGTACGGGGCGCGGGCGGGCGAGGTGCTCGCACTCGCGGCCAGCGCGCCGGAGCTCGCAGCGCCGCTGCGCCCTGGCTTGCCGGAGATCGGGGCGCAGATCGTCCACGCGACGCGCACCGAGTGGGCGCTCGAGCTCACCGACGTGGTGCTGCGCCGCACGGGGTTGGGACAGCTCGGCGACCCGGGGCTGCGGGCGCTCGAGACCTCCGCGAGGCTCATGGCCCCCGAGCGCGGGTGGGACCGCGCCGAACAGGTCCGACAGATCGATCGAGTGCTTGACCATTATGCCGTCGCGGCGGCATGAGTAAGACATGCGGACGCGCGCGATCGTCAACCCGAGCTCCTCTCACGGTCGCCTCGGACGCGTGTGGCCGGAGGTCCACGCCAAGCTCGAGGCGGCGATCGGTCCCGTCGAGGTCGCGTTCACCGACGCCCCGATGGCGGCGACGCGGCTCACCCGGGAGGCGCTGCGCGACGGCGTCGACCTCGTGATCGCGTGCGGCGGCGACGGCACCAACAACGAGGTCGTCAACGGCTTCTTCGCGCCGCCGACCCCCGGCGAGCCGGACGTCGCGCTGCGCCCCGAGGCGGCCTTCTCGGTGCTGATGCTGGGGACCGGCGGTGACTTCCGCAAGACCTTCGGCGCGGGCCCCGAGGCGGACGCGCAGATCCGTGCGATCGCGGAGGGGGTCACGCGTCCGATCGACGTCGGTCGGCTCGAGTACGTCGCGGACGACGGGAGCCCGGCGGCGCGCTACTTCATCAATATCGCCAGCTTCGGCATGAGCGGGATGATCGATCGGGAGGTCAACCGAGCGCGGGTGACGAAGCGGATCGGGGGGAGCTTCGCGTACTTCACGGCGACCGTGCGGGCGATGTTCGGCTACAAGCCGACGCCCGTGACGCTCAAGGTCGACGAGGGGCCGGAGGAGACCCTGGTGGTCAACATGGCCGCGGCGTGCAACGGGCAGTACTTCGGCGGCGGCATGCGTGTAGGTCCGACGGCGGACCCGAGCGACGGGATCCTCGACGTGATCGTCGTCCACGACCTCAGGCTCATAGGCTTCTTGCGCGGGCTCAGGAAGATCTACGCTGGGAAGCACCTCGGCACCCCCGAGATGAAGCACCTCCGGGGGCGTCGCCTGGTAGCGACCTCGCAGCCCGGCGCGGAGGTGCTGCTCGACGTCGACGGAGAGGCGCCCGGGCGCCTTCCGGCGATCTTCACGATCCTCCCGGGGGCGCTGCGCTTTCGTTACGCGCAGGGGGGCTCGTCGTGATCGACCGACGTACGTTGCGCTGGAACGGCTGGGGCTCGGCCCACGCCACCTTCGACCTCGGGGCGCGGGAGGACGCGGTGTGGAGCTGGCTCGCCGAGCAGCTCGGCGTCCCGGGCTTCGTCCGCCGGTCCCCGGCGCACCTGGAGGAGGTCGAGCTCGCGGAGTCCGCCCTCGGCGAGGCGGAGCTCGCGGCGCTGCGCGAGATCGTGGGGGCGGAGCACGTCAAGGTCGACCGATATGAGCGCGTCTTCCACGCGCGCGGCAAGAGTTACCTGGACCTCCTGGCCATGAGGTCAGGGAAGATCGGCGCCGCGCCGGACGCGGTCGTGTACCCCGGCTCCGCCGCCGAGGTGCAGGCCCTGCTCGCCTGCTGCGAGCGGATCGAGGCCGCGCTGGTCCCCTATGGCGGCGGCTCGAGCGTCGTCGGCGGGGTCGCGGCGCTGCGTCGGCCAGGGCAGCGCGCGGTGGTGACGTGCGACCTGACGCGGATGGACCGCGTGCTCGCGATCGACGCGGTGTCGCTGACGGCTCGGGTCGAGGCGGGGATCTACGGGCCGCAGCTCGAGCGGGCGCTCCAGCGGGAGGGCTTCACGCTCGGTCACTACCCGCAGTCCTTCGAGTTCTCGACGCTCGGCGGGTGGGTCGCCGCGCGGGGCGCCGGACAGCAGTCGAACCGCTACGGCAAGGCCGAGAAGTGGCTCGTCTCGGCCGAGCTGGCGACGCCCCGCGGCCCGTGGGCGACCGAGGGCTTCCCCGCGTCGGCGGCCGGGCCGAACCTGTCCCAGGTCGTGGTCGGCAGCGAGGGGACGCTCGGCGTGATCACAGCGGCGACCGTCAAGCTGCACCGCACGCCCGAGCTCCGCGATTACCGGGGCTACCTCTTCCGCGGCTTCGAGGCCGGGGTGAACGCGGTGCGGGCGCTCCTGCAGGCCGAGCTGCCGGTGGCGATGCTCCGCCTGTCCGATGGGGCAGAGACGCACTTCCTCGGCGGGTTCTCGGAGGCCCAGCACCCCTCGGGTGCGCTCCGGCGGGCGGGCGAGCGGGCGCTCGCGTGGCGCGGCTACGGCCCGGGGCGCTGCGTGCTGCTCGTCGGCCTCGAGGGCGACCGCGAGACGGTCCTGGAGGCGCAGGTCCGGACGCGCGCAGAGTGCGAGCGCCGCGGCGGTTTTCACCTCGGGAGAGGTACGGGCGAGCGCTGGTACAAGAACCGCTTCCGGATGCCCTATCTGCGGGATCCGCTGCTCGACCTCGGGGTGGCAGTCGAGACGCTGGAGACATCGGCGCGGTGGTGCGACCTCCTGGACCTGTACCGCGGCGTGCGGCTAGCGATGGGCGGCGCGCTCGAGGAGCAGGCGGCGGAGCCGGGCGCGCGAGCGATCGTGATGTGCCACGTCTCGCACGCGTACGCGGACGGCGCGAGCCTCTACTTCACGGCGATCTTCCCGCAGCGTCGGGGCGCGGAGGCCGAGCAGTGGCTCGCGGTCAAGCGCGCGGCGACGGACGCGATCGTCGCGGGCGGCGGCACCGTGAGCCATCACCACGGCGTCGGCGTCGACCACCTGCCCTGGCTCGGCCGTGAGAAGGGCCCGCTGGGTAGCGCGGTCCTGGCTGGCCTCAAGACCAGCCTCGATCCTGGCGGCGTCTGCAACCCCGGCAAGCTGATCCCGGGCGAGAGCTGAGGCGCAAGTCCGGCGCGGCTAGACCTATGAAGCGAAGGAGCTCCCGCGCGCGAGAGCGGCCGGTGCGTCCGTGCGGGTGATCCGGTAAGGTGGCGCTGCGCGAGCGAGGCCCGCGCAGGAGTGGGGAGATGAAGGAGTGGATCCGTTCCGGTGTGGTTGCGATGTTCCTTGCCGCGGGGGCGCTGGCGCCGATGACCGCGGACGCGGCGCTGAGCGCCTACCTCAAGCTCAAGGGGCAGAAGCAAGGGGACATCAAGGGCAGCGTGACCCAGAAGGGGCGCGAGGGGAAGATCATGGTGATCGCGGTGAGCCACGAGATCGTCTCGCCGCGCGACGCGGCCTCGGGCCTGCCGACGGGTAAGCGCATGCACAAGCCCTTCGTGATCACCAAGGAGCTCGATAAGTCGACGCCAGTCCTCTACAAGGTGCTGACGACGAACGAGAACCTGCAGGAGTTCGCGCTCGACGTGTACGATCAGGTCGCCGGGGTCGAGAAGCTCGTCTACACGGTGAAGCTGACGAACGCGAACATCGCGTCGATCCGGATCGTCGAGAAGGACGGCAAGCCGGCGCAGGAGATCGCCTTCACGTACCAGAAGATCGAGTGGACCTGGACGGACGGCGGGATTACGGCGATGGACGACTGGGAGGCGCCGGTCAAGTGAGGCTCAGCGGCGGAGGGCGCGCGCGAGGTACTGGCCGGTGACGCTATCCTTCGCGCGCGCGACCTGCTCCGGCGTACCCGAGGCGAGGAGCCGTCCGCCGCGATCACCGCCCTCGGGGCCGATGTCGACGATCCAGTCGGCGCAGCGGATCACGTCGAGGTTATGCTCGATGACGACGACGGTGTTGCCCTCGTCGACGAGGCGGTCGAGGACCTTGAGGAGCTGCTTGATGTCGCCGAAGTGGAGG
>CAZMML010000077.1:0-9817 GCA_964567335.1 uncultured Nannocystis sp.
CGATCCAGGGTTCAGCGGCGAGGTGCTCGCCGAGCGGCTGGGGACCTCGCGTCGACCGATCCGCGACGCGCTCCTCGACCAGGAGGCGATCGCGGGGCTCGGCAACATCTACGCGGTAGAGGCGCTCTTCGCGGCGGGGATCCATCCCCTCGTCGCGGCCCGTCGACTCCACGCGAGCGCGTGGGAGCGGCTGGCGCGGACGATCGTCGAGGTGCTACGGCGTGGCATCGAACACGGGGGGACGACGCTCAAGGACTTCCGCAACGTCTCGGGGGAGGTCGGGCGCAACCAGGACGATCTCCGCGTGTACGGTCGCGCAGGGGAGGCGTGCTTGCGCTGCGGGCGGGCCCTGGAGGGCTTCGTGTCCGGGGGTCGCAGCGGGGCGTTCTGCCCGCAGGACCAGCCGCGGCCGCGCGCCCGCGTGGTCCGCTGAGGCGCTTGCCAGCGCCCTTTTGATCGGCGCACACTGGGGGCGTCGCCGCCAGGCATGCACGACTCTCACAGCAACGCCCGTGTGCCGGAGTCGCGCAGTGATGAGGCGCTGATGATGAGCTTCCGCGAGGGAGACGCGCGCTCCTTCGAGGAGATCGTGGCGCGGCACAAGCGCGGACTCTTCAACTTCTTGCTGCGTAGCGTCCAGAACCGCAGCCGGGCCGAGGAGATGCTGCAAGAGGTGTTCCTGCGGGTGGTGCGGTCGAAGGAGCGCTACGAGCGGACGGCGAAGCTGACGACGTGGCTCTATACGATCGCGCGGAACCTGTGCGTGGACGAGAGCCGCCGCGCGAGGTTTCGAAAGACGGTGTCGCTCGACGCGCCGCGTCGAGGCGCCGAGGAGGAGAGCCCGGCGATGATCGAGACGGTCGCGGCCGACCAGGTGTCCACGGACGACGAGGCGGCGGCGCCGCAGCTCCGCGCCCGGATCGCCAAGGCGGTCGAGCAGCTCCCGGAGGACCAGCGCGAGGTGTTCCTGATGCGGCAGATGAGCGGGCTCTCCTTCAAGGAGATCGGGGACATCGTCGGCGCGCCCGAGAACACGGTGAAGAGCCGGATGCGCTACGCGCTGGAGAAGCTCCGGCAGGAGCTCGCGGACTTCAACGTGCCCTGAGGGTCAGGCGCGGGCACGAGGCGGCGCCGGCTCGGCCTCGACGAGGCTGAGCTGCTGGAGCGGCGGCTCCTGGGCGTCGTCCTGGGCGGGCTCCTTGTCGGCGCCCCAGCTCTTACGGACCTCGGGCGGGGGCTCGCCGCGCGCGGCGAGGTAGGCGTCGAGGAAGCGCCGCGTCGCCGCGTTGAGGTAGCCGCCGCCGCCGAACTTGCCGAACTCGGGCTCGTAACGGCGGGCGATCGCGGCGAAGGCCTCGTCGCGCGCGTGCTTGGCGACGATCGACGCGGCGGCGACGGCGACGTGGGCGGACTCGCCGCGGTCGACGGCGCAGAGCCGCGAGAAGGTCGCGCGGAGCGGGGCGAAGAGGCGGGCGCCGTCGGCGATGACGTACGCGTCGTCGCCCGCGCCCGCGACGCGGAGCAGGCGCTGCGCGGTGAGCCGCTCGAGGAGGTTGAGCTCCCCGCGGAAGGTGTGCTGGTCGATCACCTCGACGGGTACGAGCTCGCAGGCGCAGGCGAGCGCGACACGGCGGATCTCGGCGGTGAGGTCGGCGCGGAGCTCCTGCGCCTTGGCGCCGGAGCCGAAGCGCTTGCTGTCCTGGACGCCGAGCGCGCGCAGGTGCACGGCGGCGGGGGCGTCGAGGGCGACGACCGCGAGCGCCATGGGCCCGAGGATCGGCCCGCGGCCGGCCTCGTCGACGCCCCACGCGGGCCACGTGTGTTCGAGGGTCATGTGGAGGCCTGGTCGAGGCCGGCGATCAGGGCGTCGATGCCGGCGAGGGTGGTGGCGCGGAGGCGGAGGGCCTCGGCGCGGGGGGCTGAGGTGTCGCGGAGCTGGGCCTGCGCGAGGGTGTGGCGGATCGGCCGGACCTGGCTGCGGATGAAGGCGCGCCAGCTCGCGGCGATCGGCGCGAGGGCGCCGCGGTAGCGCTCGCGCAGGGCGGCCTCGCCCTTGGCCGCGGCGCCGCCGTGCTCGGCGACGAGGGAGGCGATGAAGCCCGAAGAGGCGAGGCAGTCGAGGTAGCCCTCGGCCCAGGGGACGATGCGGGCGGCGAGGATATCCGAGAAGGCGTCGGACTCTGGCTCTTGGGACAGCTCACTGAGGTCGGCCTGGAGGTCGCGGAGGATGCTGTCGCGGAGGACCGCGGTGAGGTAGAGGACGTCCTGGTCGGTGACGAGGACCTTGCCGCCGGCGCCGGCGCGGAGGACCCCGAGCGCGAGGCACTCGCGGGTGAGTGGATCGTCGAGGCCGAGGATCTGGCCGTAGACCTTGTCGGCGAGCGAGACGAGGCGGGCCTCGAGCTGGGCTGGGTCGGAGGTGATCGGGCCCTGCAGGGCCGACTTGGACTCGAGCGCCGCGACGGTGGCGCGGACGGCGTCCTTGGTGCGGGTGAGCGCCTCGCCGAGGCGGCGGGCGGCGAGCGTGCGCTTGAGCTCGCGGGCGCGGCGGAGGAAGCGGGCCTCGAGGGCCTCCTCGACGGCGCCGAAGGGGTCGTCGTCGTGGGCGGGCTGCGCCGAGGTACGCAGGGCGAGCGCCGCGCTCGCGCAGACGGGGATCACGTCGAGCAGGACGTCGCCGAACTGGTCCTTGAGGTAGGTGACGAGCTCGACGCGCTCCTCGGGGTCGAGGGTGTCGACCTTGTTGAGCACGCCGAGGACCTGGCGCCCGTCGGCGCGCATGCTCTTGAGGACAGCCGCCTCGGATGCGGCGCCGCCGCGGGTGGCGGAGAAGATCCAGATGATCGCGTCGGCCTCGTCGACGAACTCGCGGGCGACGCGCTCGTGGAAGCCGTCGAGGGCGTTGAGGCCGGGGGTGTCGACCACGGCGGCGTCGCCCATGTGCCCGGCGGTGCGCTCGATCTCCATGTGGTGGACCCGGCTGGCGGCGACGTCGTCGAGGCCCTGGAGGAAGGCGTGGACGTCGCCGCGGGCGACGGTGGCGATGCTGCCGTCGCGGTGGTGGACGCGGGCGCCGCCGCTGGGGCCGCGGCGGAAGACGTTGATCGTCGTCGTCGTCGGGAGCACGCCCATGGGCGCGACCACCTCGCCGAGGAGCGCGTTGACGAAGGTGCTCTTGCCGGACGAGAACTCGCCCATGACGGCGATCGTCAGCGGGCGGGCCAGCCGCTCGCGCGATGAGATGACCGAGGCGAGGGCGTCGGAGACGCCGGCGATCGGCACGCCGTGGACGCGGCTGGGGATCCCGGCGAGGAGGGCGGTCGCGGCGGTGAGCAGGTCCTCGAGTCGGCTGCTCTGCACGGGGTGGGCGAGCTCGGCGAGGAGGGCGCGCGCGCGCTCGTGCTCGGGGGCCTCGGTGAGGACCTCGACGAGGTACTCCTGCGCGGCCTCGGACGCGCTCGCGGAGAGGCAGATCTCCGCGGACGCGAGGGCTCGTTGGCCGCGGAGGAGGCTCAGGCGCTGGCTGGCGTCGCGGAGCGGCGAGGTCTCGTCCGGGCCGAAGGGTCCGCCGAGGTCGGGCTGCCTGCGGAAGCGAGGCGGCGGGCCGGGCAAGAAGTCCTCGCCGGTGCGCTCGTCGCCCTCGCGGAGGCGCCGTCGCGCCTGCACGAGGCGTAGCTCCTCGGCGGCGGCGCTCGAGCGGTCGCTGAGGCGGCGACGGACGAGCGCGAGGACCGCGTCGGAGAGGAGCTCGGCGCGGAGGGCGACGTGGGCGAGCTCGTGGAGGTGGTGATCGAGGCGCTCGGGCGGGGCAGCGGTGGCCGCGTCGGTGAGGGCGTCGAGGATCGCCTGGCGGTGGACGGAGGGCGCGTCACACCCGCCGTGGGGCCACGAAGCGGCCTCGGCGAGCGCCCACAAGCGCTTGCGCGTCGGGTCGCTGGGATCGCGCTGGAGGTGTCGCAGCGCGAGGGCGCGGGTGTCTGCTCCTGTCCCGAGGCACAGGTGGGTGCGGAGGCGGTGCTCGTCCCACTCGGGGTCCGGCGCGAGCTTGGCGAGGATCGCCTCGGCGCCGGTGCGGTCGCCCTTCGCACCCAGGGCGACGGCGAGCCAGGCGCGTGCGGTCGCGGTGGCGACGTCGATGTCGGAGGCCGGGTCGCCCGCGTTCGCCTCGCCGACGAGCCAAGCGACCGCCTCGTCGAGGTGCTCCTCGGCGAGGAGCAGGCGGGCGCCCTCGCGGAGGAGCGCGGCGCGCAGGGGACCGCGTGTCCCTTCGGGCAGGCGGGCGCGAGTGCGCTGGAACTCGAGCAGCCCGCGTTCGAAGCGGCCGCGGCGGATGTGCACCAGGGTCGTCAGCAGATAGACCTGGAAGCGGGCGTCGTAGGCGGCGGGCTCGGGGGTGTCGTCGGCGAGCTTGCGGGCGCGGCGGAGCTGGTCGAGCGCGGGCTCGAACTCGCCGCGGAGGAGGAGGCGGGTCGACTCGGCGAGGGCCTCCGGGAGGTTGCGTTCGCCCTTCTTGGACGTGGGCTCGGCGAGGTCGAGGAGGACGCTGACATTGGTGCCCTCTGCGACGACCTGGGCGACGCGGATGAGGGCGAGGGAGAGCCGGAGGTGTGGGTCGGCGGGGCGCCGCTTGAGCGGCTCGCGGAGGTGGTCGACGGCGGAGGAGTAGCGGCCGACGAGGTAGAGGTCGCGGGCGGTGGCGAGGGGGCGGACGATGTCCTCGGGGGGGCTCTGGGAGCCGGTGACCTCGCTGATGATGGTGCCGACGCGCTTGGCGAAGCCGCCGAGCGCAGAGCCGACGGAGCGGAAGGCGCCGCGGTCCTTGTCCTTGGTCTGTTCGTCCGTCATTGCGGCGGCTCGGGGAAGAGAGCGACGAGCTCGGCGCGGAGCTCGGCGATGCGAGGTTCGAGGGCGCGGAGCTCGGCGGCGGCGGCCTTGCGTGACTCGCTCGGAGGGGTCGCGGGTGCGTTCGGGGTCGCCTCGCTGGCTGGTAAGGCGGGGGCGGGGTCGAGGTCGAGGACCCGCTGGAGGAGCGACTGGAGCTGGTCACCGAGCTGAGCGTGGGCGAGGACCAGGATCTCCTCGAGCGTCGCGGCGTGGTCGTCGATCGCCGCCAAGAAGGCCGACTCGAGCCCCGAGAAGGCGTCGGTCAGGGCGAGCGGGACGTTCTTGACGGCGTTCGCCCGGAGCTCGCGGATCGAGCGCTCGCGGAGGATCATGGTGGCGAGCGGCGCGGCGACGGTCATCGTGAGCCCCGCGACGACGTTGCCGAAGTACATCACCGCGGTGCCGGCGACCCCGACGGCGAGCGTCCCGGCCTCGACGAAGACCGAGGGCGGGCGGAGCTGGACCACCGGCCCGCGCATCCCGAGGGAGAGCATCGCCACGGCGAGCCGACGTTGGGCCTGCTCGCCGCAGGTGTGGAGGACCTCGCGCGTGAGCTGCTCGAGGGAGAGCCGGAGACGCTCGGCCTCGGTGTAGACGAAGTGCATGAGGGCGTCTTGCGCGGCGCCGGGGAGGATCTCGGCGGTGACCCGCAGGTCCGCGCGCTCGAGCTGCTTGAGGAGGGCCCGCTCGAGCTCGGTCCGGAAGCCCTGGAGGTGCTCGCGGGTGCGGGCGGTGAGCTCCGCGCGAGACTTGCCGATGGTCGCGCGCAGCTCCTCGAAGTCGATCTGCCGGTCGATGAGCGCCTTCTGGATCTCCGCGAGCTCGGCCTGAAGCGCGGCGCGCTCGAGCCGGAGGGCGCGGGCGGCGGTGGCGGCGTGGTGTCCGAGGAGGTCCGCACTGCGGAGCAGGTAGCCGCGGGCGCGGACGGGCGAGAGCGTCTTGCTGGCGGCGGCGAGCTCGCGGAGGCGCTCGCGCAGGCGGGCGACCTCGCGGACGCCGGGGCTCGGGTCTGCCGGTGACTTCGCGGCGGTCTTCGCGTCGGTGGTGAAGATCTCTGGCGCTGCGGGCAGCAGGCCCGCGAGCTCGGTCTTGATGTGGCCCAGGACCGCCGAGCGCTCGGCCTCGGGGACGAGGTCGATGCGGTTGACCGCGAGGAGGAGGGTCGCGCCGCTGTCGCCGAGGCCGCCGACCGCGACGAGCACGTCGCGCAGGAAGGCGAGCTCGGTGCGCTTGAGCGCCTGGGTGGCGTCGAGCACGAGGAGGATCGCGTCGCCGCGGGGGAGCTCGCCGCGGCTGATCAGGCTGCGGAAGCGCTGGACGTCGTTGATACCGGGGGTGTCGACGAGCTCGAGCTCCGGCGGCAGGTGGGGGCTCGTCGTGGTGATGAGGAGTCGGCCCGGGGCGTTCTCCTTGCCCCGCGCGAGCTGTGCGAAGCGCTCGGGTTCCAGGGCCTCGCGGGCGTCGGGTCCGACGAGGAGGCGCTGCGTCGCGTCGCCGCGGACGATCTGGACGACGGCGCCGGTCGTCGGCGTGACGCCGGTCGGCAGGAGCACCTCGCCGAGGAGCGCGTTGATGAGGGTGCTCTTGCCCTGCTTGATCTCGCCGAGGACGAGCACCCGGAGCTTCGCGTCGGCGACCCTCCGGGATGTCTCTTCGAAGAGTTGGGCGCCGAGGCGAGGGAGGCCGAGCTGGGTCGCGGCGGCCCGGAGACCCTCTGCGAGCCGGAGGAGCGGGGGGAGATCGGGTTCGCTGGCGGTCGTCATCACTTCAAAAGAGTCCGAGGCGATGAGTGAGGCGCTGGTCGCAGCGGGCGAGCGGCCACGCGTCGGCCGGGACCTCAGGGGGGGGAGTCTGGCCCGGGGCGGCGGGTTCGCTGCTCGGATCGGGGTTGAGGGCTGCGACGATCTCCTCGACCGGGGCGCCCTCTCGGCGGTACCGCTGGTGTGAGCGTACCCGCGCGACGACCCGTGAGCGGTCGAATTCCCTCAGTGCGTGTTCGCGCTCGGGCCGCGAGGCGAAGTGCGGAAACCAGGCCGGCGCAGCCTCGCGGCGGAGCACATCGAGCGCGGTGTCGAGGTCGCCCGCGGCGAGGAGGCCAGCGCGATCGGCCGAGAAGGCCGCGACTTGGCTCCAAGGGCGAAGGAGCTGCCGCAGGACGACGCCCTTGCCTGTGCGCGCGCCCACGAGATGAGCCACGAAGAGGCACCCGTGTCCGCACTGGAGGTGGCCGAGCGCCTGTCCGAGCAAGAAAGCGCGTGCGGGTGGGGAATGGAGGGCGAGGGCCTCCCGGTCGACCACGAGCCAGGCGTCGCCGCCCCGCGAGTTCGACAAGGGCGTGACGAGCGGCCAAGAGAGCGCGGCGCGGCCCTTCGCGGTCACGAGACGAATTCCTGGGAGGCTGGCGTGTAAGAGCTCGGCGATTTGGACGATCTCTTGCAGAATCGGGAGACTGTCGGCACCTTCGGGGTACTGTAGCTCCCCCGCGGACATCATCAGCTTCGCATGTTCGACCCACCCCAACTCGAGCGCACGCAGGGCGGTCTGCCCGGTGAGGGAGTGGCTCAGCCACTGGAAGCGGCGGACGTCGACGCCGTACGCGTACACCGAACGGGCGAGATCCTGCTCGTAGCTGCGGAGTTGACGGCGCTGTACGAAGCGGCCGAGGTCGAGTTCCGAGGTCACCGAAGCGACTATAGCAGGTGGGGGTCGCGATCTGTCGCGGGGCTGGACGAAAAGCCCTGCTGCTCGGAAACTGGCTTGCGGGGCCACGCCGAAGTCGGTATTCCCGCCTGCGGAAGATCTCATGGCGGGCCCTAAGCACAACGAGCTCCCGGCCGTCGTGGTGCCGCAGCACCTCTGGCTGCGCACCGCTCGTCCCGTGGAGGGCAAGGTCGTCCAGTGGGTCTTGCCGCTCGCGCTCGTGCTCGTCGGGCTCTCCTACTCCGCGGTCGCGACACGCGTCACCTTCGTGTTGCTTGCGATCGTCCTCTTTGTGCTGATCCCTGTGCTGGTGCTGGGCCGCCTCGATCAGCTGGGGCGTCAGGTGACCGCCGCCGATCGCAAGCGTGCCCAGGAGCTGCTGGGGTCTCTGCCTCAACGTCCGCTCGTCCGCTTCTTCGCGCCGCAGGGGTGGACGGCGCTGCAGATGGCGCAGCTCCGGCTCAAGACCGGCGATGGGCAGGGGGCCGCCGCGGGGTTCGCCGAGATGGCGCGTCTCTGTCAGCAGCCCGATGCGGTGATGTTGGTGAGCGCCCAGGCGCACGCGTGGGTCCTCGCGGGCGAGCGGACCAAGGCGCGCGACCTCCTTCAGAAGCTCAGCGACGCGAAGCTCCTCGGGCCGCGCGACCAGCTCGACCTCGGGATCGTGCTGCTCATCGAGTCCAAGAAGTTCAAGCAGGCGCTCAGCTACATCGAAGCCGCTCGCAAGACGATCGGGGACCACCCGCGGGTGCTCGCCGCCCAGGCGTTGGCGCAACAGAAGATCGAGCGCATCGACGAGGCGTCCGAGCTGCTCGAGCAGGTTCAGATCGCGATCAAGGATCAAGAGCCGGACCCAGTGACCGACGACCTCGTCAAGCGGGCGCGCAAGGGCCTGCAGGACTTCCTCGAGGGCCAGCTGCGGCGCGAGCGTCGCGCACGATCCCGTCGCACCACGATCGTGGTGTCGAGCGAGGCCGCCGCGAGTGAGATCGTCTCAGGCGAGATCTCCGGCGGCTCGGCGACCGAGCCGAACGACTCGGAGCTGCGTCGCTTCCACCAGCTTGATGCAGAGCCGACACCTCCGCCGGTCGCTCCGGTGACGCCGCGACCGCGTGAACCAGACGCGCCGCAGCCGGGCCTGGAGATCGACCTGTACTCTGTCCCGCGAACTTCCGCGCATCCGTTGCCGAAGCGTGAGGAGTCGGTGAGCGCGGCGCTTACGAGCGTCGATCTCCCGAGCGCGCCGTCTTCGGGGCCCGGAAGGTCGCCCGAGCCGGATCCATCGACGCTTGGGGAGACGAAGCCACCGCAGTCGGAGATTGCGGAGATGAGGCCGACGCCGTCGGAGACGAGGCCCGCGCAGGAGGCAGAGGCTCCGAAGCCCGACTCCGACGCGCCGGTCATGCGTCGCCGTCAGAGCCTGCTCACAGGAGAGCCAGCGAAGCCAGCGGCGCCGAATCTCCCGTCGCTGACGGGAGGTGCGCCAGCCGTGCCTCGAACTGGGCTCCCCACGCGGGCAACGCGGCACGACGGGAACCCGGTTCCGGCGGTCGGCGCGCCGGCGACGTCGCTGCCGACCTTCCGGGCGCCGGCCACACGGAATCCGGACAAGGGCGAATAAGCGAAGGGCCATGTCGCGTGCGACATGGCCCTCGGTACCTGGGCGACAGAGCTAGCGGATGCCGGCCAAGGGATCGTCGGTGGAGACGATCTTCGTCGCCTTGTCGTCCTTCTTCTTCTTGGGGTCGGGCGAGCTCGGAGTGCTGCTGCCGCCACCGCCACCCGAGGGGCGGCGATCGCCCTCCTTGATCACAGAGCCTTGGGTCGAGGTGATGTCCCCGGCCTTTGGCGTGCGCGGGCCCTGGGTGTCGGGCGGGATCTCGTTGGCCCGGAGGGTCTTGACCTCGGTGGTGGGGGGAGGCGGCGGCGGTTCTTCTTTCTTGCCGCCGAGGAAGAAGAAGGCGCCGGCGCCGAGCAGGACGACCACGCCGATGATCAGGCCGATCTTCATCCCCGCGCCCCCGCCGCTGGAGGAGTCGTCGTCGAAGCTCGACGCCGAGGTCGAGAAGGCCGAGCCCTCCGAGGAGCCGAACGAAGGTGAGCTGCCGAAGGGTGAAGAGCTCGGGGGATCTGCCGCGGGGGAGCCGAAGGGTGACTGCGCGGGGGCAGAGCTGAAGGGCGAGGCCGCGGGGGCGCTGAACGCCGGGGCAGGGGTTGGGGCCTGGACCACGGC
>CAZMML010000078.1:0-9756 GCA_964567335.1 uncultured Nannocystis sp.
TGCGGCGAGGAGGTCTGCCAGTTCGCGCAGTCCTTCGGCTACGACTGCCCGAAGGAGGTCATCGAGGGCGCCTGCACGACGCCCGCCGACCTGTGCCACTCCGACACGCCTTGCGTCGACTCGCCATGCAAGTTCGAGGACGGCAAGTGGCAGTGCTCGCTGATCGCCTGCGGGCGCCCCTTCGTCGTCGACGAGCGCGCGGTGCTGGCGCCCGCGGCCGCGCGCGACGACTGGCGCGGCGTGGCCCCGGTCCCGCGCGCAGCCGGCGATCTCCGCGCCCGTCTGGCCGCGCGCTGGACCCATCTCGGACGCTGCGAGCACGCGTCGATCGCCTCCTTCGCGCGCTGGACCTTGCAGCTCCTCGCGCTCGGGGCGCCGGCCGAGCTGGTGTCGGCGGCGCAGCAGGCGCTCGCCGACGAGGTCGAGCACGCGCGCGCCTGCTTCGCGCTGGCGAGCCTGTACAACGGGACAGGCGTCGGTCCGGGGCCCCTGCCCGGCGCGGAGGCGCCGGTGGCGACGGCGCTCGAGGAGGTCGTCGCGGCGGTGATCCGCGAGGCCTGCGTCGGCGAGACCCTGTCGGCGCTCGAGGCGCGCGAGGCGGCGACCCGCGCCGAAGATCCGGCGCTGCGCCGCGTGCTCGAGAAGATCGCCGCCGACGAGGAGCGCCACGCGGAGCTCGGGTGGCGCTTCGTGCGGTGGGCCCTCGCGGGGGCGCCCCCGGAGGTCCGCGCAGGCGCGCGCGCGGCCTTCGAAGCCGCGATCGCCGCGGCGACGCAGGAGGCCGCCGCGCTCGCGGCGGAGCTCGGCGACCCGGAGCTGCGCGCCCACGGGCTCGTCGATGACCCGCTGCGGGCCGCGGTCTGGCAGCGCGGCCTCCGCGAGCTGATCGAACCGACCGCCCGTCTGGTCGCCTGAACACGGCGCGGCGGTCAGGAAGGCCGGGCCCGAATCGAGGAGGACTCGGGCCGGCGCCCCCGCCACCCCTCTCGAGAGATGGGCAGGCGATCGAGCGCTGCGATTCATCGCTCCGCCGCGTCGCCGCGCTCGAGCTATGGTCGGCGTGTGACGAACGTGCGGCCGAGTCCGGCGGCGGCCCCCTGGGCCGAGCCATACTTCACGATCGGGGTCACGGGGACGAACGGCAAGACCTCGACGGTGTGGATGATCGCCGCGGCCACCCGGGCGGCAGGGCACTCGACGCTGCGCGTGTCCACCCTGGGGGTCGACCTCGACGGCGCGAGGCAGCCGCGCGGGAAGCGATTCCCCGACTTCCTGGCGGCGCTCCAGCGGGCGGCCGCGGCCGGGTGCCAGCGGGCCGTGATCGAGGCGACGAGCCTGGCGCTCGCGCAGGGCTACGCGCGGGCGTGGCGCTTCGATCTGGGCGTGTTCACGAACCTGTCACCGGATCACTTCACGACCCACGGGAGTTGGGAGCACTACCTCGCCGCCAAGGCGCAGCTCTTCATGCACCTCGGCCCGGGACGCGTGGCGGTGCTCAACGCCGCCGATCCGCACGCGCTTTACCTCGATCAGGCGATCCCTGAGGACGTCACGCGGCGCTGGTTCGCCGCCCCGGGACGCGGGCCGGCGTTGCGCCCGCCGGATCTCGCGGCGGCCCGGGTGCAGGTCTCGCCGGAGGGGACGCGGGTGGAGCTGGAACCGTCCGCTGCGGCGACGGCGCTGGGCGGGTCGCTCGAGACGCGGATGGTCGGCGAGGTCTTCGGCGAGAACGCGCTGGCGGCGGCGCTCGCGGGGCTGGGCGCGGGGCTGCCGGCGGCGGCGATCCGCGCCGGGATCGCCGCCTGCCCGGTCGTACCAGGGCGCTTCGAGGTCGTCGCGCACGGCCCGGGCCGCCCGACGCTGGTCGTCGACTACGCGCACTCGGCCGACGCGCTGGTGCGGACCTGCGCGACCGCGCGGGCGCTTGCGGGCCCGAGCGGACGCGTCGTGGTGGTGTTCGGCGCGGGCGGCGGCGCGACGCCCGAGAAGCGCGGGCCGATGGGCGCCGCGGTCGGTCAGGCGGCGGACGCGGCGATCGTCACCAGCGACAACCCGCGCGACGAGGACCCGAACGCGATCGCGTCGGCGATCGTGGCGGGGCTCGCCGGGGGACGTGCGCGCTGGGAGGTCGAGCTCGACCGCGGGCGGGCGATCGCGCGGGCGGTCCGCGCGGCCAGCGGCGGCGACGTGGTCGTGGTCGCCGGAAAAGGACACGAAGAGGGCCAGACGCGCCGCGGGAAGACCACCCCCTTCTCCGACCGCGAGGAGCTGCGGAGGGCCACCGCGGGCGGATGATGCCCCGGGAGTTGTCCGGCGTCAGCCGGTGACGACGGCGTCGGTGATCTCGAGGCCGCGATCGATGATGGCGAAGCCCTCGCGGAGCTCGGCCTCGGTGACGCAGAGCGGCGGATTGCACATGATGCTCCACCAGTGCGACATGGTGAAGAGGCCCTCCTGCTTGAAGAAGGCCATCAGGCGATCGATCGCGGGGTGACCGACGCCGTAGCCGCCCATGCGCGAGCCCTCGCGGTCCTTTTGCAGCTCGATCGTGCCGAAGAGGCCGATCGCGCGGTAGTCCCGGATGGAGGGGTGCCGCGCCTTGAGCCGGGCCATCTCGGCGAGCATCACGTGCTGCATGCGGGCCGCGTTCTCGACCATCTTGTCCTCGATGAGGACATCCAGCACGGCCTCAGCGACCGCGAGGCAGAAGGGGTGGGCGTTGTAGGTCAGGCCGCCCCAGAAGACGTTGTCGCGGAAGTGGGCGGCGATCTTGTCGCGCACGCCCATTGCTCCGAGGGGCACGTACGAGGAGGTCAGCCCCTTGGCCATGGTGAGGATGTCGGGGATCGCGTCGAAGTGTTCGAAGGCGAAGAGCTTGCCGGTGCGGCCGAAGCCGCACATCACCTCGTCGCAGATCAGCAGGATCCCGTGGCGGTCGAGGAGATCGCGCAGCCCGCGGAGCCACCCCTCGGGCGGCGGCTGGACGCCGTTGGTGCCGATCACGGTCTCGACGATCATGGCGGCGATCGTGTGCGGGCCCTCGTATTGGATCAGCTCCTCGAGGTAGCGGAGGTGGTTGCGGGTCCGCTCGGCGTCGGTGGCGCCGAAGGAATAGTCGTAGGGGATCGGATCCATGACGCGGATGAAGCCGGGCGCGCCGGGCTCGTTGGCCCAGCGCCGCGGGTCTCCCGTCATTTGCATCGTCGCGTGGGTCGCGCCGTGGTAGCTGCGGTAGCGGCTGAGGATCTTGTTGCGCCCGGTGAAGAGGCGCGCGGCCTTGATGGCGTTCTCGTTGGCCTCGGCGCCCCCGAGGGTGAAGAAGAAGGTGTTGATGTCACCCGGGACGAGCTCGGCGAGCCGCTTGCCGACGCGGGCGCGGACGGGGGTCGCGTTGCTCGGGGCCACGAAGAGCATGTGCTCGTCGATCGCGCGCTTCATCGCGCTCAGCACCTTGGGGTGGCTGTGGCCGATGTTCACGCTCATGAGCTGGCTGTTGAAGTCGAGGAAGCGCTTCCCCTCGGGGGTGTACAGGTAGACCCCCTCGGCGCGTTCGAAGACGAGGGGGCTTACGGCCCCGCCCTTCGACCACGACCACATGGTGTAGCGCTTGCATTCGTCGGCGATCGTCTGGCTGTCCATAAGAGATCCTCGGTGGGGGTGCGTCAGGACATCCAGGTGGCGTCCTTGCTCAGCTGCCAGCGGGTGGTGACCTTGCGCGGGCGGGTCCAGAAGCGGAGCCCGTCCCAGGCGGTGAGGTCGCTGGCGCCGAAGAGCGAGTGGTTCCAGCCGCCGAAGCCGAAGGGCTCGCGCGGGACCGGGACGCCGATGTTGACGCCGCACATACCCGCCTCGAAGCGCTCGATGCAGTAGCGCGCGACGGCCCCGCTCTGGGTGAAGATCGCCGCGGCGTTGCCGTAGGGGCTGGCGTTCTCGATCGCCAGGGCCTCGTCGACCGTGCGGGCGCGGATGATCGAGAGGACCGGGCCGAAGATCTCCTCGCAACCGGCGGGCATGTCGGGCCGGACGTGGTCGAGGACCGTCGGACCGACCCAATATCCGGACCCGCTCGGGGCCTGGGCCTGGCGGCCGTCGAGGAGGACCCTCGCGCCGCGCCGCTCGGCGTCGGCGATGTAGCCCTGGATCCGCAGGGCGGCGGCCGCGGAGATCACGGGTCCCATGTCCTCGCCGAGCCGGAGCCGACGCGCGCCCTCGACGATCGCCGCGATCACGCGCTCACACTCGCCAATCGCGATCAGCGTCGAGGCGGCCATACAACGCTGCCCGGCGCAGCCGTAGGCCGAGGCGACGACGGTCGACGCGGTCAGCTCTAGATCCGCGTCCGGGGCGACGAGGAGGTGATTCTTTGCGCCTCCGAGGCAGAGCGCGCGCTTGCCCGCGGCGGTGCTGCGCGCGTACACGAGCCGCGCCACCTTCGTGCTGCCGACGAAGCCGACGGCCTTGATGTCGGGGTGGTCGGCGATCGCCTCGACGGCCGCCTGGCCGCCGTTGACCGTGTTGAAGACGCCGTCCGGGAGCCCCGCCTCTTTGAGCAGAGCGCCGAGCTTGAGCGCGCCGTAGGGGACCAGCTCCGAGGGCTTGAGGACGAAACTGTTTCCCGCCACGAGCGCCTGCGGCAGCATCCACAATGGGACCATGACCGGAAAATTGAAGGGGACCACGCCCGCGCACACGCCGAGCGGCTCGTAGGTGGTGCTGCAGTTGATGCCCCGCGAGACATCGAGCTGCTCCCCGGCGACCATGTTCTGGAGGCTGATGCCGTACTCGAGGCACTCGATGCCTTTGAGGACGTCCGCCCGGGCCTCGCCGATCACCTTGCCGTTCTCGTGGGAGACGAGCCACGCGAGCTCGTCGAGATCGCGTTCGAGGAGGGACTTGAGGCGGAAGAGGACCTGGACCCGCTCCTTGATCGGGGTGTCGCGCCAGCCTGGAAAGGCGGCCCGCGCGGCGGCGACGGCGGCGGCGACGTCAGCCGGGCCGCTGATCGGCACCTGCCCCATGGCCTTGCCGTGGCGCGGGTTTTCGACGGCGAGCGCCTCCCCGGACGCGGCCGGGGCGAGCGAGCCGCCGATCCAGTTCTGGCAGGCGACGTAGGGGGAGAAATCGTAGCTGCGGGCGGCGAAGCGCAGGTCGGTCATGACGGAGGGAGAAGGATAGCGCGCCGAAGGGGCCGGCGACAGGCCGGAAAGAGGGCCCGCGCGGCCTGCGGGCCCCAAGAATTGGGGGACTTGTCGGCGCCCCCGGGGGGCGCGCATGCGCCCGTGATTCGGGGCTGATGCGCGGACGCGCCCTGATCACGCTCACGCAAAAAATTTCGACAGTTCATCAATTTCCCGTGGCGGCCTGAGCGAAGCGCTATGGTAGCATAGGGTGTATGTCCAAGTTCGACAGCTTCGTGGCCGCTTTTGAGGACGGTAAGCGGCAGATCTGCATCAACCTGCTTCGAGATTATCCCCAGATCACCCTCGCTGAAGTCCACGCCGCTGGCGGGGAGTTGGGCAAGCTGCTCGGCAGCTTGACGGTGGGAGAGCTCTTGGGACAGACGAAGGTGAAGGCGCCCGCGCCGCCGCCCAAGACCAAGGCCAAGGTCAAGGTCAAGGCGGCCAAGCCGACCCGCAAGGCGGCAGCGACGGCGGCCGCGCCCTCGTCCCCGCCGGCCGCGTCTCCTGACGAACCGGTCGGCGGCGAGATCAACACGCGTACGCCCTCCGGACGCGCGGCCCTCGACAGCACGGTCTTCGAGGTCCTCAAGTCGATGCCCGGATGGGTCGGTGCCGGCGAATTGCAGAAGCGGATCGGCGGCACCAACATGCAGATCCGCAACGCGGTCAACCGCCTGATCGATCAGGGCAAGGTGACCTGGACCGGGAAGGCCCGCGGGACCCGCTACCGCGTCTCCTGAGCCTCACGCGGGCGCGGCGGCGAAGGCCGCCGCGTCTGCGGCGCCGTCGCTGCCGACGGGGCGGAGGCCGAAGCGAGACTGCAGCAAGCCCAGCACCCGCGGAGTGATGAATGCCGGCAATTTGGGGCCGAGCTGAATGTTGCGGACGCCGAGGTGGAGCAGCGTGAGCAGCACCGCGACTGCCTTCTGTTCGAACCACGAGATGACGAGCGTCAGCGGCAGATCGTTGACCCCGCACTCGAACGCGCGGGCGAGGGCGAGGGCGATCTGAATCGCGCCGTAGCTGTCGTTGCACTGCCCGAGGTCGAGGAGGCGCGGCAGGCCGGCGACGGTGCCGTAGTCGAAGTCGCGGATCCGATACTTCCCGCAGCCGAGGGTCAGGATCACCGAATCGTGGGGCGCGTGGTGGGCGAACTCAGAGTAGTAGTTGCGGCCGCTCTCGGCGCCGTCGCAGCCGCCGATGACGAAGAAGCGGCGGATCTGGCCCGCACGGACGGCGGACACGATCGCGTCGGCGAGCCCCAGGACCACGCTGTAATGGTGGCCGACCTCGCTCGTATGGATCTCGGTCGGCGTCAACGAGCCGAGCCGGAGCGCGTGCTCGATGACCGGGCCGAAGTCGTCGCCGACGACGCGACGCGCCCCGGGGACGCCGGTCTCGCGGATCGTGTAGAGGCGGTCGAGGTAGGTGTTGTGGCGGGTCGGAATCAGCACGCAATTCGTCGTAGCCACGACCGGGCCGCCGAATTGCTCGAACTCGCGGTGCTGGCGTTGCCACGCGCCGCCGTAGTGGCCGACGAGGTGCGGGTGGCGGGCGAGCCCCGGGTACATGTGACCGGGCAGCATCTCGCCGTGGGTGTACACGTTGACGCCGCGGCCCGCAGCCTGCTCGAGGAGGTTCTTGAGATCGACGAGGTCGTGCCCAGTCACGAGGATCCCCGGCCCAGGCGCGATTCCCTCGCTCACCCGGCGGATCGCGGGTTGACCGAGCACCTCGACGTGACCGTCGCTGAGGAGCTGCATGGTCCGCAGGTTCATCCGCCCGCACTCGAGCGCCATCCCCAGCAGCGCGTCGATGTCGAAGTTGACGTTCGTCATGGTGGCGAAGAGCGCCTCCTCCAGGAAGGCCTCGACCTCCGGATCGGTCTTCCCGAGCCGACGGGCGTGGGCCTTGTAGGCGGCCATCCCCTTGAGTCCGTAGAGGATGAGCTTCTGCACCGACTCGACGTCGGGGTCCTTCCCGCAGACGCCACGCTCAGTGCAGCCGACCCCGTGCGAGGTCTGCTCGCATTGATCGCAGAACATGGGGAGGTGGATGTGGGGATCGTGAGTCGCGGTCATCGTGCGTCGTTCTCCAAACTTGAATGGAAAATACATGTTTCGACGCAAAGTCAGCGCGAAGGATCTGCGCGCTCCGGCGTAGAGGTTGCGCGCCCTCAGGGCACGCCCGCTCGAGAGCATTCAGGCCCCGCGTGGTCGCCGATCGAGACGTAGCGGTGTGGGCGCTAGAGGGCGCCGGGAAGGTCCCACGCCGAGATCACGCCGTCCTGGAGGTAGCGGGCCGGGACGAAGTAGAGCTTGCCGCTCGGACTGACGGCGACGCGGCCCTTCCCCGGCATGGCGGCGAACACCTCAAAGACCCCCGTGAAGGGGTCGATCTCGAGCACCTCGAGCGCCGAGGTTGCGGCATACACGAGGCCCGTGAAGGCGTCGTGGCTGAGGCTGGTGACGTGCGCGCCGAGCTCCGCGACCTTCTCCGACTGCTTGGTGAAGATGTTGTAGCGGTGCAGCGCGCCCCCTTCGAGCGCCACCAGCAGGTGCGCGGGGCTGATCGGCGCCGACGCGTGGACGCGCGCGGGGAAGTTGAAGACCACCGACGCGGTGCCCATCTCGAGGTCGGCGGTGTTGTACTCGCCGTTGGCGGTGCTGTTGCCGACGTAGAGGACGCGGTCCTCACCCCACGTCAGCCCCTGGGGACCGGCGTCGGCGACCGGCGCCATGAAGGGGCCGTTTCCGGTCGTGATCGTCGCCGGGATCACGAGGGGCAGCGGGTTGTTGGGGTCCTCCTCGACGAGGCGCGCGACGCCCTGCGGCGTGTTGCCGTCGCACCCGCCGATGCAGGTGTAGGTCAACGCGACCTCGCCGAGGCCCTCGACCGGCGTGGCGACGGGCCCCGCGGAGATCGGCGGGTCCGCGTGGAGTTGGGGCACGGTGAGCCGCCGCAGGACCTTGACCTCCCCCATGTCAAGGTTCGAGACGCCGGGCCACTCGGAGAGCGTGCCGTCGGGGGTCAGGCGGCGCAGGTAGTCAGTGCCGTCGCGCAGCGTGACCATCCAGGCGGTGCAGTCGTCCGCGAAGTCGACGCCGATGATCTTCTCCGAGAAAGGCCCATTGAGGAGATCGAGCGCGGGGTCGGTGCAGCCGGCCGGACGCTCGCACGCGCACGCGAGGCCCCAGCAGTCGCCGCCGGAGGTGCACACGACGCCGGCGCAGGGCGCGACCGGGACGCACGCGCCGACGCCGTCGCAGACGCTCCCGGGGCCGCACGCCTGATCGCCGCACGCCTCCGCCGGACCGGCGAGCGTGCAGGGCGCGGCCGGGTCGTGACACTCGCCGGAGATCACGTCACAGACCTGTCCCATCGGACACGGAGCGGGATCCTGCCCCTGACAGAGGGTGACGCACTCGTCGCCGACGCACTGCTGATTCGGCTCAGCGCACGCGCCGCAGCCGCTCGCGGTCGTGCTCGCCCCCGTGCTCACGGCGCTCGTGCTAGATCCCGTGCTCGACTCGGACGCAGACCCGGAGCCGGTCGGGGCCCCGGTGGTGCCGCCGGAGCTGGTGCTCCCGCCGCTGCTCGCGTCGGTCGTGCTCGTCGAGGTGGTCGTGGTCGTCGCGCTCGCGGCGGAGTCGGTGGCGCGGCCGTCGTCGCCGCAGGCGAGGGGCGCGGCGACGAGGACGAGCGCGAGGGGAGAGCGGCGGGTCATGGACCCACCCTAGCATCGGACCCCGGGGCCGCTCAGCGGCCGATCCCGGCGTAGAAGAAGCCGAGCCCCTCGACGTGGCGGCGATCCCACTGGTTGCGGCCGTCGAAGAGGTTGAGCGCGGCCATGAGGTGCCTCAGCCGCTCGAAGTCGGGGCTGCGGTACTCACGCCACTCGGTGCAGAGGATCAGCGCGTGCGCGCCCTCGGCGGCCGCGTAGGGGTCGCTGACCACCGTGCAGGAGGCGGCCGCGTGAGGTCCGAGCGCGGCGACGAAGTTCGCGCTGGCCTCGGGGTCGTGGAGGCGCATACGCGCGCCGTCGCCGATCAAGGTGCGGACGATCTTGAGCGCGGGGGCCTCGCGCACGTCGTCGGTGTTGGGCTTGAACGCGAGGCCCCACACCGCGAAGGTCTTGCCGCTCAGGCCGCCCTCGAGGCGCTGCCGGATCTTGCGCACGAGCACGAGCTTCTGGGCCTCGTTGATCCGCTCGGCGCTGGCGACGATCTCGAGCGTGTGGCCGTACTCGCGCGCGGTGGTCAGCAGCGCGCGGGTGTCCTTGGGGAAGCAGGAGCCGCCGTAGCCGACGCCGGGGAAGAGGAACTTCGGGCCGATCCGGGGGTCTGAGCCCATGCCGCGGCGGACCAGCTCGATGTCCGCGCCGAGGCTGTCCGCGAGGTTCGCCATGTCGTTCATGAAGCTGATCCGGGTCGCCAAGTACGCGTTGCAGGCGTACTTGGTCAGCTCGGCCGAGCGGGCGTCCATGAAGATGATCCGGTCGCTGGTGCGGCAGAAGGGCTGGTAGAGGCGATGGAGGACGTCGCGCGCGTGGAGATCGTCGGTGCCGATGATGACG
>CAZMML010000079.1:0-9749 GCA_964567335.1 uncultured Nannocystis sp.
CGAGCACGTGAAACGGGGGGGAGCCCGCCGTCTCGCGGGGACCCTGCTCCGGCGGCCAGGTCTCGCCGGGGACATTTTCAGGGCCCCGCGCTAGGCGCCGAGGTGGACTCGGCCCGCGGCGTCGAGCTCGATGTGCGGGTTGTACGCGACCTCCCAGGCGTGGCCGTCGGGGTCGGCGAAGTAGCCCGAGTAGCCGCCCCAGAAGACGGACTGCCCGGGCTTGAGGAGGGTGGCTCCGGCGGCGACGGCCTCGGCGAGCGCGCGATCGACCTCCTCGGGCGAGCCGACGTTGTGGGCGAGGGAGACGCCGCGGAAGCCGTGGCCCTCCGGGGAGGCGAGCATGTCGTCCGCGAGGGCCGAGCGCCCGAAGAGCGAGAGCACCAGCCCGCCGAGGTCGAGGAAGACGATGTGCTCGTTGCTCATGCTCGCGGCGGGCCAGCCGAGCCCTTCGACGTAGAAGCGCCGGCTGCGGGCGATGTCCGCCACGCCGAGAGTGACAAAGCTGATCCGGGGTTGCACGGCGCGGACCCTAGCACGGGGTCGCCGGAGTAGTACCCTCCGCGCCCGTGATCCACCTCGACGCGATCTCCCGTCAGCACGGCAAGCAGATCCTCTTCGTCGACGCCTCGGCGACGGTCTTCCGGGGCGAGAAGGTCGGGCTGGTCGGGCCGAACGGCGCCGGCAAGACGACGATCTTTCGGATGATCATGCAGCTCGAGCAGCCCGACGAGGGCCAGGTGCGGGTCGAGAAGGGGCTCTCGCTCGGGTACTTCAGCCAGGACGTCGGCGAGATGTCCGGGCGCAGCGTCGTGGCCGAGACCATGGACGGCGCGGGGCCCGTCGCGGCGGTCGCGGCGGAGCTGGCGGCGCTCGAGCAGGCGCTCGCGGACCCGGCGCGGGCGGACGAGCTGGACCAGCTCGTGACGCGCTTCGGCGAGGTCCAGGCCCGCTACGAGGAGCTCGGCGGCTACGGCCTCGACGCGCGCGCGCGAGAGATCCTCGCCGGCCTCGGCTTCGCCCAGGAGGTCATGGACGGCGACGTGGGGCGCCTCTCCGGCGGGTGGAAGATGCGCGTCGCGCTGGCGCGGATCCTCCTCCAGCGCCCCGACGTGCTGCTCCTCGACGAGCCGACCAACCACCTCGACCTCGAGTCGATCCTGTGGCTCGAGCGCTACCTCAAGGACTTCCCGGGGGCGCTGGTGATGACCAGCCACGACCGCGAGTTCCTCAACCGCGTGGTCACCAAGATCGTCGAGATCGACGGCGGCGAGCTGACGACCTACGGCGGGAACTACGACTTCTACGAGCAGCAGCGCGCGCTCGCCGAGGCGCAGGCGCAGGCCCGCTACGAGCGCCAGCAGGCGATGCTGGCCAAGGAGAGCCGCTTCATCGAGCGGTTCAAGGCCCAGGCCGGCCGCGCCGCGCAGGTGCAGTCGCGCGTCAAGAAGCTCGACAAGATCGAGAAGCTCGAGCCGCCGATCCGGCGCAAGGCGCTGAGCTTCGACTTCCGCGTCGCGCCGCGCTCGGGCAACGACGTGGTCAAGCTCGCGGGCGTGCGCAAGGCGTACGGGCGCAAGGTCGTCTACGACGGCTTCGACCTGATGATCCGCCGCCGCGAGCGCTGGTGCGTGCTCGGCGAGAACGGCGCCGGCAAGTCGACCCTGCTCAAGATGATCGCCGGCCAGGCCGACCCGGACGGCGGCGCCATCACGATCGGCGCGGCGGTCAAGCTCGGCTACTTCGCGCAGCACGCGATGGACCTGCTCGAGGGCGGCGGCACGGTCATCGAGTGGCTGATGAGCGCCTTCCCGCTGGCCTCGATCGGCCACCTCCGCGCGCTCGCCGGCGCCTTCGGCTTCTCGGGCGACGACGTCGACAAGCCGGTGCGGATCCTCTCCGGCGGCGAGAAGGCCCGCATCGTCCTCGCGCGCATGCTCTTCGACCCGCCCAACCTGCTGATCCTCGACGAGCCGACCAACCACCTCGACATGGCGACCCGCGAGATGCTGATGGACGCGCTCTCGAAGTTCGAGGGCACCATCATGTTCGTGTCGCACGACCGCCGCTTCCTCGCGGCGCTCTCGGACCACGTGCTCGAGCTCGGCGGCGGGCCGCCGCGCGTGTACCTCGGCGGCTACTCGGAGTACGTGGCGCAGAGCGGGCGCGAGGCGCCCGGGATGCGCTGACGGGCGGCTCGCTCAGGCGAGGCGCTCGCCGCGGACGAGGTCGTAGACGTGGCCGGGGAGGGCGATCCGGAAGCCGGCGGCCTCGACGCGGGCGCGGCTCGTCTCGAGGTTGTCCTCGTGGTGCATGAGGATCATCTTGCGGCGGACCGCCTCGGGGAGGCGCTCGAGCTTGTCGAAGAAGCCGTGGACCTGGCCGGGGTAGTCGACGAAGGTGCAGTCGTGGAAGAAGACGGTGGTGCGCGGCTCGAGGCGGGTGAGGATGCCGGCGTCGACGGTGCAGTCGCCCGACCACCACGCGATCCGCTCGGAGGCGGGGTCCTCGTCGACGCGGATCTCGAGCGAGCAGGAGGGCTTGCCGGGGACGTGCTCGTTCTCGCGGGCGGTGAGCCGCAGCTCGCCGACGGCGAAGGACTCGGAGTGGTGCCAGGAGTTGGCGCGCGGCGCCTCGACGCCGCTCGGCGGGATGATGTCGAAGAAGTGGCCCAGCGTGCCGGTGCGGAGGTTGCCCTTGCCGTCCTGGACGTAGCGGAGCGAGGGGCCGAGCGTCTCCCACACCTCGTCGCGCACGGCGCTGTGGGCGACGAACTTCGGGAGCGGGCCGCCGCGGCTGGCGGCGAGGACCTGCCCGTGGTCCTCGAAGTAGCGGAGGAAGGCGAAGTCCTCGAGGCCGTAGACGTGGTCACCGTGGACGTGGGTGACGATCTGGCCGTAGAGGTCGTGCCAGGCGATCCCCGCGGCGTGGAGCTGGTCAGGCGCCTGCCTGCCGCAGTCGATCAGCCAGCGCAGGCCGGAGCGCACGGTGATCATCGAGCAGGTCGTGCCGTAGCGCCGAGAGAACGCACCGCCCGCGCCGAAGAGGCGGAGGGTGATCGTTTGGCTGTGGGCGGCGGGCACGGACTTCGGTGAGTTTACAAGGTCCAGGACGAGCCCTCAGCCCCGTCCCGGACCGTGACCCCCATCGAGCCTAACTCAGCCCGGAGCCGGTCCGCTTCTTTCCAGTCTTTTTTGGTGCGCGCCTCGTCCCGCAGGCGGAGGAGCCGCTCGACCGCGGCCACGTCGAGGCGGAGGCGCGCGGCTTTGCGAGCGCGTCGTCCGAGGAGGTACGCGTCAGGGTCGGCCCCGAAGAGGCCGAGGACGCGCGAGATGGCCGTGAAATCGGCGAGAAAGCGCGAGATCGACGCGGCCCTGGCGGGCGCGTCGGCCTGCTTCTTGGAGTCGAGGAGGCGATTGAGCTCGCGGAGGGGTTCGCTGAGGCTGGCGATCGCTGCGGCGGTGTTGAGATCGTCTCGCATCGCCGCGAGAAAGGCGGGGAGCATCGCCGCGACGGGCGGGGCGACCTCTCCGTGCGCGGTCTCGGCCGCCTGGGCGAGGGCGCGGCGGCACCGTGCGAGGGTGTCGTAGACGTAGGTGACCCGGTCATCCGCCTCTTCGAGGCCGGGAAAGCGCACGCGCGCGCGCAGGGTCGCGAGGTCGAGCGCGGCCTCGCACTTGGGGCATGTGCCCCCCTGGAGCTGGTGCTGGGGGTCGAGCGCGGCGCTGCAGGAGGGGCAGGGGACCTCGACGTCGAAGTTGACGCCGGAGCGATAGTGGACGCCGAGCAAGAAGGCACGGAGCGCCTCGGCCGGGTAGAGCGCGAGGACCTCGCGGATCGTGAAGAAGTTGCCCAGGCTCTTGGACATCTTCTCGCCGGCGAAGTCGACGAAGCCGTTGTGGTACCAGTGACGGGCGAAGGTGCCGGGCCCGAAGGCGCCCTGCGACTGCGCGAGCTCGTTCTCGTGGTGCGGGAAGATCAGGTCGCGCCCGCCGCCGTGGAGGTCGAAGGTCACGCCGAGGTGGCGATGGCTCATCGCCGAGCACTCGATGTGCCAACCCGGACGCCCCGGCCCCCAGGGCGAGGGCCACGCCGGCTCGCCCGGCTTGGCCGCCTTCCACAGGG
This sequence comes from uncultured Nannocystis sp., assembly GCA_964567335.1. Taxonomy (GTDB): domain Bacteria; phylum Myxococcota_A; class Polyangia; order Nannocystales; family Nannocystaceae; genus Nannocystis. The sequence goes on from CAZMML010000079.1 coordinate 4,123, forward strand.
CGAAGTCGAGGGGGTTCTGCTTGCGCTCGCTGACCTCGACGCGCGCGCCGGCCAGCATGTCGTCGAGGTCGCGCTTGCCGAGCGCGCCGTAGCTCGGGAACTCGGCGACCTTGAAGTACACGTCGCCGCCGGACTCGTAGGCGAGCCCCGCCTGGAAGAGCCGCTCGATCAGGGCGACGATCTCCGGGATCGTGCCGGTGACGCGGGGCTCGATGTCAGGGCGGAGGCAGCCGAGCTGGTCGAGGTCCTCGTGGTAGGCGTCGGTGTACTTGGTCGCTACGGCCTCCGGGGTGGTGCCCTCTGCGGCGGCGCGCCGGATGATCTTGTCGTCGATGTCGGTGACGTTGCGGACGAAGGTGACCCGCAGCCCGACCTCGCGGAGGAAGCGGACCATCACGTCGGCGATCAGCGCCGAGCGGGCGTGCCCGACGTGGCTGAGGTCGTAGACGGTCGGGCCACAGAGATAGAAGCGGACGTGGCCGGGCTCGAGCGGCTCGAGCGGTCGCTTGCTTGCGCTCAGTGTGTCGTAGAGGACGAGCGGGGCGGTCATCGGAGAGAGGCAGTGTGCCTCATGCCCGCCGACCGCGCCACCACAGGACCAGGCTGGCGAGGTTCCAGCCGACGACGCAGAGGACCAGCAGCGCCAGCCCGAGCTCGAGGAGGCGGTCGCCGGGGCGGACCCCCACCTCGATGATGTAGCCCTTGGGGTCGACCGCGACGGGGCGCTCGAGGCGGACGGCGCGGACGCTCGCGGTGTCGAGGACCACGCGGCCGTCCTGCAGCGGGCGCGGGACGAGCTTGCCGTCCTGGACGACGAAGCCGGTCCGGGCGTTGTCTGCGGGGACGACGGAGATCTTGCCGTCTTCGAGGGCGAGGCTGCTGGTCGGGACGAAGAGGCTGCTCGACCAGGGGATCAGGACGGCCCCGACGCGCGGGTCGGCGGGTTTGGCGTCGCTGGGGATCGTGGCCGCGGCCGCGAGCTGGGCGGAGGCGGCCGCGCGGGCGTCGGGCGCGATCCGGGCGTAGAAGGCGTAGAAGAGGCCGTTGCTCTGCTCGGCGGGCTTGAAGTAGGGCGCGCCCAGGGCGGCGACGGCGGCCTCGGCGGCGGCCTCGTCGGTGAAGCTGCTGCGGCCGAGCTGGACCTGCACGTCGGGCTGTTCGATGACGAGGGTGACGTTGTCCTTCGGCCCGAGCTCGATCGATCGACCGGCGCTGTCCTTGACCGAGAGGCCCGCGCCGCGGCGCGCGCCGAGGGCGGCGATCAGGTCGTCGACGCGGGCGTCGAACTCCTCGACGATCCGTTCGCCGTCGAAGTGCTGCCTTAGCGCCGGGAAGTTCGGCGAGTCGGCGAGCCGGCGCATGCGGCCGGTGAAGGTGCCTTCGAACTGGTTCGGCGCGGCCTCGGTGGTGCGGGGGATCGCCGCGAAGAGGCTGCCTCCGCCCTCGATGATCCGGAGGTAGCCGATCGTCTTGTCGTCGAGGCGGACGCGGGCGGCGTGCTGGACGTCGGGGGTGCCGCGGAGCACCACGAATTGCTCCGAGTAGTCCTCGGCGTCGAGGCCGCGGGCGACGAGCGCGGTGGCGTCGCCGAGGTCGCGCGGCTCGCTGCCGCGGAAGAAGTAACGGACGTCGCCGAGCATCCACCAAAGGACGGCGCCGCCGAGGATCACGGCGAAGACGTCGATGATCGGAGATCGCCGCCTGCGCGCGGGCGAGACCTCGCTGGGGGCCTCTTCGCCGGGTTGTTCTGTCGCTTCGCTCACGACCACCTCGCTATACCACGGTCGCAGGTTGGGACCGTAGGGGCGCCCCAAGGTTCCCAGCTATTCGCGGAAGATCCACAGCTCGCGCGTGGCCTCCACGCCTGTGCCGTCGCGGGCCGTCACGAGGACCTGGTTGCTCCCGGGCTCCAGGGGGACCTCGGCGGAGAAGCTCAGGGTGCGGGCGTCGTCGCCCTGGCGCGCGGGATTGGCCTTGTACTCGACCTTCTTCTCGATCTGCGCGGGCCCGGGCGGCTTGACGGTGATGACGACGTCCTGGACCCGGGTCGGATGCGCCGCCGTGCCGCGGATCTCCAGGGTGGCGTTCGGGGTGACCTGCGCCGCGGCCTGCAGGTCGATCTTGGGGGCCTGGACGAGGAGGGCGGGGCGGGCGGGGATGCTCGATTTCTTGCCGGATCCGGCAAGAGGCTGCAGGAGGTCGCTCGGCAGCCACGCGCGGCGGCCGGGTCCGGCGGCGAGCGCCTTCCACCCCTTGGTCTCGCCGAGGATGTCGAAGGTCGTTTGGCCGGGGAGCTCCTGGAGGCGTTCGGCCGTGCCGGCTGCGGCATTGTAGAGGCGAACGGGCTCGTCTTTGGCCTGGAAGCGGCCAGGCGCGGCCTTGAAGGCCACGGTCTCGCGGTCGAGGGGGAGGGTGAAGCGGTGGCGGACGCTCTCCCGGACGAGCACGTCGGCGACGACGACCTCGAGTTCGACCGGCTTGCCGGGATCGGCGGCCGGATTGACGGAGAGCCCGAAAGAGCCACGGGCGACCGCGCCGGCGGCGCTCTTGCCGAGGGGGACGAAGCCCTCCTCGAGGAGGACCTGGGCGCCCGCGAGGTTGTGGACGAGCGCGCGCGCGTCGGCGCTGTCGGTGGTGCTCGTGTTGCGGATCTCCACTGCCAGCAGCACCCGTTCGCCCGGCTGAAGCACGCCGTCGCCGTTGCCGGTGACGGTGAAGGGCGGCTCGCCCGGGATCGGGATCGACTTCGGGCGCTGGGGGGCGTCGGCGACCAGGGCGGGGTCGTCGACGATCCAGTAGTCGTAGGCGAAGCGCGGGCGCGGGAGCCCGGAGACCTGGAAGCGCACGGTGGTGGCGGCGTCCGGGGTCGACCCGGGCTCGCCCGCGTGGGCGCTGACCCGCAGGGTGTCGACGAGGCTGGTGTGCCAGGACATCACGTAGAGGCGGACGTCGCGGGTGGCGGTCTCGCCGGGCGCGATCTGCCCGAGGAGGAGCTCGATGCCGTCGAGCTCGTCGCGCGGGCAGTCCGTGATCACGTGCACGCGCTTGGCCGGGACGTCGCTCTTGTTGGTGACCTCGACCCGGAGCGTGAAGGGCTGGCCCGCGGTGATCTCCTTGGTGTCGAGGATCTGGGCGCGGAGCTCGAGGGGCGGGTCGTCGCTGGCCGCGAGCGCGCCGTTCCAGTCGATCTCCGTGGCGGCGATCCCGGCGCTGATCGCCGCGTCCTCGCGCGCGGCGAGGTCGCGCGCGAGCCCTGCCAGGGCCTCCCCACGCTTGGCGGCCGCGAGGCCCGCGAGCGCGTCGGCGACCTCGCGGGCGATCCGGACCTCGGGGTCCGAGAGGGCGGCGGGGCCCTCCGCGGGCGGCGCGGGCGCGCCGCGTCGACCCGCGAAGTAACGGAGGATCGCTTCGTCGGCGATCGCGGGGGGCTTCTTCTCGTGCTTCGACGAGGGGAGGTGGAGGACCTGGGCGTACTCGCGGCGCCGCTCGAAGCGCTCGGAGTCGTAGTAGTTGGCGACCGCGGCGATCTCGCTCAGCTCGACGGGCAAGAGGGTGAGGTCGGGGCGGACGCCGAGGGTCTGGATCTTGGTGTCGCTGGCGACGAGGTACTCGGCGATCGTGAGCTTGAGGGCGAGCTCCTGGTCGTAGAAGCGGGTCGGCTTGAGGAGCTGCACGGTGCCCTTGCCGAAGCTCGGGCGTCCGACGACGACGCCGCGGTGGAGCGCCTTGATGCCGCCGCCGACGATCTCGGCGGCCGAGGCGGAGTCCTCGTCGAGGAGGGCGACGACCGCGGCGTCGGCGGGGAGCACCATGTCGGGCTTGGCGGGCTCGGACTCGCGGCCGAGGGCGGAGCGGACGATGACGAGCTCGCCCTCGTCGACGAGCGCGTCGACCACGTCCACGGCCTGGGTGAGCAGGCCGCCGCTGTTGCCGCGGAGGTCGAGGACGACGCCGCGGAGCGGGCCGTCCTTCGGGGTCAGGGCCTGGAGCGCCTTGCGGACCTGTTCGCCGGTGTTCTCCTGGAAGGTGGAGATCTCGAGGAGGGCGATCCGGCCGGGGAGGAGCGAGCTGACGACCGACTCGACGCGGATGATCTGGCGCGTGACCGTGAGCGTGAGGGTCTCCTGCCCGCGCTGGACCTTCAGCGTGACCTTGGTGTCGACCGGGCCGCGCAAGAGCTGCTGGGCGTCGCTCGCCCGCAGGTTGACGGTCGACTGCTTGTCGATCTGCAGCACGAGGTCGCCGTCCTTGACGCCGGCCTTGGCGGCCGGGCTGTCCGGGAGGACCTTGACGACCCGGATCCGCCGCTCCTCTTCGCGGATCTCGGCCCCGATCCCGCCGAACTGGCCCTTGGTCTTGACGCCGAGGTCCTTGTGCTCCTCGGGGGTCAGGAGGATCGTGTGCGGGTCGAGGGGGGCGAGCATGCCGTTGATCGCGGCGTACTCGAGCTCGTGGGTCGCCTCGGGCCCCAGCTTCAGGCTCTCCTGCACGAAGGCGAGCACGTCCTCGAGGCGATCGGCGACCTCCGAGAGGTCCGCGAGGCCGCCGACCGGGAAGTCGCGCCGGAACTCGCGGACCGTCACCGTGGCCGTGTCCCCCGCGAGCGTGGCGAAGAACTCCGGCGTGTGCAGCCCGAGCTGGCGCAGGCTGGCCTCGAGCTGCTCGCGGGGGTCGAGCCGCGCCTTGTCGAAGTACTCCTTCTGGACCACGTACGCGGCCCAGACCACGAGCGGAAAGCGACGCTCGTCGAGCCGAAGCAGGACCTTCAGGTCGGGCTCTTCGGCGTCGTCGTCCACGGCCTCCACGGGGCGCGCTGCGGGCTCGTCCGGGGTCTTGGCGGGGCAACCAGGGAGCAGACCCAGGGCGAGGACCGCGGCGAGGCGGCGAGGACGGACCATGGTGGCGAGAGCATAACGTCGGCGGACTCGCCACGGCCTTGGGGGCGGAGAAAAGGGCCTATCCGCGAGTATCTACGTCTTGTCGCGAAAAAGATGGATATCCTGTCATGTGCAAAGCGCGCGCAGGGGCAAGTGGTGAGAATGATTTACCAGGCCAGGTGGCACGCCTCCTGAATGTCAAGTTTTCAGCGTGCGATCCCAGTCCCTGCTCTTCGTCATCGCCCTGCTCCCGCTGGGCTGCGCTGACGTGCCGATCACGCCTGAACACCTCTCACCCGACGGACAACTCCGCGCCGATTTCGAGCAGGCCGCCTTCGCCGCCCGCCCGCAGCCCGTGATGGGCCGCGCGGTCCAGGTGGCGGCGGTGCTGGCGGCGCAGGCGACCGGCCCGCTCGAGGACGCGGCGCGCTTCTCGGCCGACGTCGGAGCGATCCACCTGCACCTCCGCGCGGACAGCCTGCTCGAGGCGCGGCCGGTGACCTTCGTGTGGACCTTCGGCGACGCGCGCGAGGAGTCCGCGGGCGTGCTCGCGCCGACGACGACCCTCGCCCTCGCGGCGAGTCACACGATCGGGCCCGAGCAGCGCGGGCGCTGGCGGGTCGAGGTCCTGACGGCCGGGGGCGAGCCGCCGCAACTGCTCTTTCAACGCGAATTCGAGGTTCTCTAGACGTCAATTGCTTGGTGGCGTCGAGTCGTGCGACGCCCGCGGTCCACGCCGGACCGCGGGCG
>CAZMML010000080.1:0-9746 GCA_964567335.1 uncultured Nannocystis sp.
ATCGCGAGCAGGACGTCGTCGAAGTCGACGCCGGCGCGGAGCACGAGCTCCTCGACCTCGGGCGATTCCGGCGACTCGAAGTCGATCGCCTGGATCACGGGGTCGTCGCCGAGGACGATCTGCGGGTAGAGCGGTCGGCTCGGCCAGCAGGGGAGCCCCTTGACCTTGATCAGAGGCTCGTACTCGGCGACGCCGGGGACGAGCTCGACCTGGCGACCGACGACCAGCGCCGCGACCCTGGCCTGGGTCGGATCGGGGCGGATCTGCTTGAGCTTGTGGAAGAACTGGAAGCTCACGCCGCGGTCGCGGAGGACCCGGTAGAGCGGGGCGAAGAGGACCTCGCCGAGGCCGGCGGCGGGGACGTAGGCGAGCGCGCCCGCGTAGGCGAGGTAGCGGCGGAGGCTCGCGCGCAGGAGGGCGCCGGCCGCCGCCTGAGGGCGCTGGAGATCGCCGGACTCGTAGGACAGGTGGTCGGCGTAGAGCGAGGCGACCACGGTGTCGTCCAGCGACTCCTCGGCGGCGCCGTGGCGGCGCAGCCAGGCGCGGAAGTCCTGGTCGTCGATCGCCGAGAAGCCGAGCCGGTCGAGGCCGTCGTGGAGGATCCCGCGGACCGCGGCGAGGGCGAGGTCGACGAGGGTCGTAAAGTGCGGGTGGTGGTCGCGCGCGCCGGCGGCGAGGAGGGCGCGCAGGCTCTGCTCGCCGCAGTGGGTCAGCGGCGCGGCCCAGGCGCGGCGCTGGCGGGAGCTCTTCGGGGCGTCCTCGCCGTGGATCGCGTCGGCGGCGCGACGCAGCAGGCCGTCGTAGTCCGGGCGCTGCGGGTCGAAGCCCTCGTAGGCGCGGACGCCCTGGCCCGCCGCGCGGCGCAGCAGGGCGGGGAGGATGGTCCGGGAGGCGTCGGGCCAGCGCGGGACGATCGAGGCGAAGCCCGGAAATTCAGGGTGCAGGCGCGGGACGCAGTCGATCGCCCAGAGGAGGAGGGTCTGACAGAAGCCCCAGATCGAGGGCGGCTCGGCGCCGTCGCCGGGGGTGGTGTCGGCGCGCGCGAGGGTCAGCGGCCAGGTCGCGCGGCCGCGGGCGGGGCGGGGCTCTCCTGTCCCGAGGAGCAGGGTGTCCGCGGGCCGCATGGCCTCCTTCCAGGTGGCGATCGGGGCGCCCGCCGGCCGCCGCGACTCGGCGTAGACGCGCCGCAGGAGCGCGAAGGCGTTGTCGTACCAGCCGTACCAGACGTGGTGCCCGAGCGCCTCGCTGCGCGCGTGGGCCTTGAGGTTGCGCCCGCTGCGGGCCTTGCCGCCGAGTCGCCAGCCGATCTGATAGACCGTGATGTCGAAGCGCTCGCGCCAGCGCGGCTGCTCCGTCAGCGCGAACACGGCGCTGAGCGAGCCGAGCCCGCCGCCGAAGACGGCGAGCTTGCGGGGCGCGGTGCGAGGTGGGGATCCGTCGGGGTCGATCATGGCGCGGGGGGAAGCGGACGCCAGTCTAGCTCGATAACGCACCGTGTGCCGCGCAAGCGGAGGGCTACAGGTGTTCAGCCACCTTCTGTCCGATGCGCCATGTCGATGAAGGAATGCAGGAACCCGCAGGTGGAGCAGGCGAGGGAGTGCACGGGGGCGGAGTGGGTGAACCCCCCCTGCGGCGAGGTGAAGCGGAGGGTGCTCATGTGCAAGGGCAGCGGGGCCCGGGTGTCGTGGCCGGCGAAGATCGCCACCGGGAGGAGCGTGGGCCCGCCGCACATCACGCAGTGCTTGTGTGCGCTAGATCTGCGGCGCTCGCGGTTCGAGTCGGCGACCTCGCGGGCGCGACCCTCGGCTTCGGCGAGATCTTTCCGGAGACGCTCGTTATCTTGCTCGAGCGCGGCGATCTGAAGGAGCATCGCGGCGTGGTCGTCCCGATAGGCCATCGCCCGACAACTTAGCAGGGCGCGGCGCTGGGCTGCTACCCTGGGCCTGTGAGCCGCTTCATCGCCCGCCAGTGCGCTGCGTGCCGGATGCGCTTCCCGGTCGCGCTCGGGAGCGGCCTCGGCGAGGCGTGCCCGGGCTGCGGAGGAGCGACCGAGGCGGACCCCGAGCCCTACGCGACCTTCGGCGCGCGCGAGGCGACGCCTTGGCCGCCGCGCGGGGCGCCGGTGTCGGCGCTGCTCGACAACGTGCGCAGCGTGCAGAACGTCGGCTCGATGTTCCGGACCGCGGACGGGGTCGGGCTGCAGCATATGCACCTCGCCGGGTTCACGCCGCCGCCGACCCACCCGGCGATGGCGAAGACCTCGCTCGGCGCGGAGCAGACGGTGCCGTGGACGATGCACCGCGACGGCGCGGCGGCCGCGGCGCACCTCAGGGCGGCGGGCCATCGCCTGTGGGCGCTCGAAGGAGGCCCGGCGGCGACGCCGTGGTTCGCGGCGCTCGCGGAGCGCGAAGGCCCGCCGATCGTGGTGGTGGTCGGACACGAGGTGTCGGGGATCGACCCACGGATCTTGTCCTGCTGCGAGCGGGTCCTGGCGTTGCCGATGCTGGGGCTCAAGGGTTCGCTCAACGTCAGCGTGGCCTTCGGGGTCGCGCTCTACAGCCTGCGCTTCGCGTAGCGAGGGACGGCCGCGCGCGTGGTCTGCGCCTTGTCCCGGGGCAAAAGCGCCCTTCCATCGTTTGGGTCGCTCGTGCGTAGGAGGGTCCGGCGGGGCGACGGGGCTGGAGTTGTGTTACCGTGCCGGCCTCTCAGAGGAGAATCTCAACCGTGAAGCTGCTTCGTACTCTGGTTCCAACTCTGGTGCTCGGTCTGGCGGTCGCTGGCTGTGGCAAGAAGACCCCTGAAGGCACGAACCCACCGGACAAGGGCGGGGGGGAGGCCTCGGGAGACAGCGCTGGCGGCGGTGACGCTGGCGGCGGCGGCGACGCTGGCGGCGGCGACGCTGGCGGCGGCGAGGCCGGCGGCGGCGACAAGGGCGGCGGCGACAAGGGCGGCGGCGAGGAAGGTCCCGATCCGAACAAGGTCTGCGACGCGGAGGTCGCGGATCGGCCGACCCCGGTGTTCCAGAGCAACGCGCTCTTTCGCGCTCCCAAGGGCATGGACGTCGTCGAGGAGACGCCCTTCCTCGCGCGCGCCGCGAGCCGCGAGACCATCTCGACCTGCGACGGCGTGATCTCGGCGGCCTGGATCGGCTACTTCGCCGCCAACCCGAAGACCTCGCCCAAGCAGTTCCGCGACGACGTGCTGCAGAAGGTCCGCTCGATCGGCGCCGGCGAGGCGACCTGGTTCGAGGAGAACGAGAAGGGTCGCAACTACTCCGGCGGCTACAGCGTCGAGGCGAAGGGCAACGACCCGCCGATCAAGGGCTGGTTCATCATCAAGGAGAAGAACGACATCACGTGGTTCTACCTCCTGGAGACCCACCCGAACGCCTGGAACGCGCTCGCCAAGACCTTCCAGGAGTCGACCAAGAGCCTCGTGATCGTCAAGAAGTGAGGTGTCCGTGCCGCGCGTCGTCCTCGCCCTCGCCTTCGTGTTCGCCTCCGCTTGCTCGGCCAGCGCCCGCACCAGTGGGTCCGCGGGCGCTTCGACCGTGTCCCCTGGGACAGGTTCGGAGGGGAAGCCGGCGGCGCACGCCGGCGGCGCTTCGGGCGCGACGACGCCGGAGTCGGACGCGGGCGCGGGCGCCGGGCCCGCCGGACCTGGCGCGCCGGCCGGGGGCGCGGTGGCCTCGGCGCCCTGCGTGCCCGAGCTCGCGGACGTGGCGACGGCGCTCTTCGGCACGCGGATCGTGATCCGCCTGCCGAAGGGCCTCGAGCTGGCCGAGCGCAACCCCTTCTACGCGCAGGCGGCGTCGGCGAGCCAGGTGTCGACCTGCGGCCAGCCCTTCCGCTACGCGGCGGTCGGCTTCGCCGAGTTCCCGGCGAGCGCGACGCCGACGATGTTCCGCGATCAGTTGATGGAGCTGCGCGGGCTGCCGGCGGCGTCGCTGACGTGGTCGGACGAGGGATCCCGCGGGCGCACCTTCACGGGCGCCTACGCCGCGCCCGCGGACGACAAGAGCGGGGCGCCGGCCGTCAGCGGCTGGCTGGTGATCCGCGAGTCGGGCGACAAGTACGTGTACTTCGCGTTCTTCGAGACCGATCCAGGCGCCGCCTGGGACGCGCTGAAGCCGACCTTCATCGCCAGCGGGAAGAACTTCTTCATCAAGCCGCGGCCGGCGGGTTCGCCGGCGAGCACCGGGGTCGCGGCGCCCGCGCCGACGCCTCCACCCGCGACGGGCGGCGGGCTCTCGGTCGAGCCGACGGGGACGAAGAAGAAGAAGAAATCTGGGACCTAGGCGGGTGCCGTGCAGATAACGCACGCGGCCCGGCTGGGCGGCCGCTTGCGAGTCGCTCGGCCCTCCTGTAAAAGCCCGCAGTCCCGGCCGCGCGTGGCTGTGACCCCGTCGTCTAGAGGCCTAGGACAGTGGCCTTTCACGCCACCAACACGGGTTCGAATCCCGTCGGGGTCGTCCCACTCACGTCGCGGCCGGGGCTCTCTTTGGGCCCGTAGCTCAGATGGTAGAGCAACGGACTTTTAATCCGTGGGTCGTCGGTTCGATCCCGACCGGGCTCATCCAGCGGCGCGCCGCTCAAAATTGTGAGGGGCGCGCCGCTCTGCTATCGTGGCACCGATCTGCACTCGGAGGGCGCCGTGATCGCATTGAGGAGAATCGTGGCGAGTGTCGCCGTCTCGGGGGGCCTCGCGCTCATCGTCGGCGCCGCGCAAGCCGCGCCGGGGGACGCGCTGGAGGCCTGTCTGGCCAAGTGCAACCGCGGCAAGCTGTCCGAGACGAACCGTGAGACCTGTCGCCTCGACTGCGAGGTCGACGCGTCGACCGATCCCGATCTGATCCGGGCCGAGATCGAGCGTCGGCATCCGAAGAAGAAGGAAGATGGCGGCGTGACGGGCGCGAGCGGGGCGTCAACAGGCGCCGGGACCGCCGTCGCAGGGTCCGGCGGTGGCCGCGCGGCCTGCAAGGCCCGCTGCGACGCGGATCGTTCGCTCTCGGTCGACGACCGCGCGACCTGCAAGCTCGAGTGCGACTTCGACGACGATCCCGGCTCCGGGGCGGGATCCGACCCGGTCGCGTCCGGGACCGGAGAGCCACTGCTCCCGCGCGCGCCGATGCCGCCCGGCGCCGGCTGGCCCGCGACGCCCGTGCCCCCGGTCGCCGGCGGGACCGTGGCGCCGATGGGGTTCTTGCCCATGTGCCTTCAGACCTGTCGTCGCGGACCGGTGCGCCTGCGGCCGACGGACATCGAGACCTGTCGCCTCACCTGCGAGAACGCGGCGAGCCTCGTCGACTTCGCGTGCGACGCGATCCCGTCGCCGTGGATGTCGGTGCCGACGGCGGCGCCCGAGGCGGTCGCGGTGAAGCTCCCGGGGCCGCCGGCGCTGGCGGGCGGGCGGCCTCCCGCCGTCGCGGGGCCGCCGGTGAGCGCCCCGCCGGTGAGCGCCCCGCCCGGGACCTGCGAGGAGGCGCTGACGACCTGCAAGGGGGCGTGCGAGAAGCTGCGGACGAGCTGCGAGCGGGACTGCGGGCGCGGCCGCCTGAACGCGACCGACCGCGAGAGCTGCAAGCTCGACTGTGGCACGGGGGTCGAGCTCTGCCGGGCGGACTGCACCGGCGATCATGCGACCTGCGCGAACCGCCGCTGAGCGCGGGGCTACTCGGCGACGCGGAAGCGCAGGGTCGTGCCGTCGGACTGCACCGCGTAGGTCGTGAGCGGCGCCTTCGCCGGACCTCCGCTGACCTCGCCGCCGAGGGTGAAGCGTGAGCCGTGGCAAGGGCAGGCCAGGGCGCGCTGCTCCGACTCGTAGCCGACGGTGCAGCCGAGGTGGGTGCACTTCAGCAGCAGGGCCGTGAAGGCGTCGCCCTCGCCGCGGACGATCAAGATCGGCTTCTTCACGCCCTCGACCTGGACCGCCATCACGCCGCCGGGCTGGGCGAGGTCGGGGGCGTTGGCGAGGGCGATCGTCACCTCGCCGCCGACGGGCGTCACGCTCTGGGTCGGCGGCAGCTTGGCCGCGCACCCGAGCACCGCGAGGCTCACTGCGCCCGCGCCCGCACCGAGCACCTCGCGGCGTGTCCAGGGCCTGGTCGATCCTGTCATACGCTCCCAATACCCTGATCCGCGGGGCTCCGCTACCATCGTGCGGTGGTGCGTCCTGACGACGCGGACGAGCGCGACCCCGGAGGGGGCGGCTCGACCGCGTCATGCTGCACCGTTCCAGCCTCCGTCTGCGTGGGACCGTGCAGTACCCGGAGGCCGCGTCATGCAAGGGCCCGAGAGACCACCGGTAAGCCGTGTGCGGGAGATCCGCACGCACGGTTTGAACGGGGTCTCGCTCAACTTCTCCGCTGCGGGCGGGAAGGAAAGTAGGATCAGCCAATGGGCCCGCGCACCTCGTCCTTGCTCCTCGCGGGCCTGCTCGGAGCGTGCGAGCGCCCGCCCAGCGCCCCAACGCCGGCGACCGGGGCGCCGGAGAGCTTCTCCGGCGCCCGCGCGCTGGCCCGCTGCGAGCGGCTGCTGGCCGAGTATCCGCGGACGCTCGGGGACCCGCGTCGCGCCGCGGCGATCGATCGCCTCGAGGCTGATCTCCAGGCCGCAGGGGCAGAGCTCACCGAGCGGGTCGAGCATCACGGCAGCGATCCGCACACCGGCGCCGCGTTCGCGCTGACGACGCTCCTCGGCCACACCCGCCCCGCGGCCGCCCGGCGCTTCGTGCTCGGGACGCACTTCGACACGCGGCCCTGGGCCGAGTCGGATCCCGAGCCCGCGCGACGCGAGGCGCCGATCCCCGGCGCCAACGACGGAACGAGCGGGGTCGCGGTGCTGCTGGAGCTGCTCCCGCTCCTCTCGCGCCAGCTCCCGACGGGCGTCGGGGTGAGCGTGATCCTCTTCGACGGCGAGGAGCTCGGTCGGCCGGGGGTCGGTCCCTACTGCGCCGGTTCGCGGGTGCTCGCCGCGGAGCTCGCGAGCGGGAGCCATCCGCTGATCCGTCGCGCGGAGTTCGGGGTGGTCCTCGACATGGTCGGCGATCGTGACCTCCGGCTGCAGCCCGATCCGGCGAGCGTGCGGCAGCACCCCGCCCTGGTGGACGCGATCTGGTCGAGGGGACAGCGCGCTGGCCTGCGCGCCTTCGACCCTGCGCCGCTCGCCACGCCGCTGCTCGACGACCACGTCCCGCTCAGCGAGGCGGGTGTCCCGTCGATCCTCCTCATCGACTACGCGTACCCGCCCTGGCACACGCACGCCGACACGCTGGACAAGCTCGGCGCCGCGAGTCTCGAGGCGGTCGGCGAGACCCTCCGCGTCGCGTTGCTCGACCTGGCCGCGGGCCCGCCGCTTCCTCGCCCTTGAGGCGCTTCCACCTGGAGGTCGTTCCGGCGCGCGTGGCGAGCTCGGCTTCGCGTGCTCGCAGACGGATCGGTGCGTCGCGGATTGGCGGCGGCGCTAGGCGGCCTGGGCGCGCAAGGCATCGATCCGCGGACGTCGGCTCTCGGGGCTGTCCAGGCTGAAGGCGCGGACGTCGCCGAGCTCGGTGCGGATCATCGCCTCCGTGCGCTCGACCTCCGCGCGGAGGGCGGGGGTCGGCTTGACGAAGCTCGACCACGCGATCGAGCTGGTGTCGGGGTCGTACTCCCACAGGCCGACGACGCGGCCGCGGTCGATGATCGCGTGGCACGCGAGGTCCTGCAGGCTGCCCGCGATCTGCTGGTCGCGCGCCTGGAGGCGGGCGAGGTCGGCGGGATCGAGGTGCGGCGTGAGCTCGCGGCGGAGGAGGAGGAGGCCGTCGAGGCTCGAGATCAGCCGGTACGCGGGGGTCTCCGGCGGGACGAAGCTCCGCAGGGCGTCGAGGTCCTCCGGCAAGATCAGCAGCGGACTCTCGGGCTCGATCGGGACCAGGCCGAGGGGCGCGAGCGCGGCCTTCGTGGCCTTGACGCCGAGGCCGCTAAAGCCGGCGAAGTGGGCGCTGGTGGCGGGGCCGATCCAGCGAAAGTAACGCCGCGCGAGCTCGGTGTGGGCCTCGGCTTCGCTCAGGGTGAACCCTGCGAGCGGGGCGTCGCGCCAGCGCGCGTAGGTGTAGCGCTGCTGGTCGAGGCGGCCGCTGATCGGCTGGCGCCGGATCTCTCCGAGCGCTTGCAGACGTCCGAGCGCGAGCGGCAAGGTGGTGGTGAGGCCGCGTCGCTTCCCCTCAGGGCCGAGGTTGCGGACCAAGTCACCGAGGCTGGCCTTGAGGGCGGCCGGATCGTGCGGCCCGGCATCGAGGGCGGTGAGGACGCCCTTGCACAGTCGATCGATCTCGGCGTCAGTGACCCCGAGGTGTCGCTTGGCGGTGGCGAGCTCCGCGGCGTCGCCGAAGCCTTGGCCGACCTTCAGGGCGAGGGCGAAGTCGGCGCGAGGCACCACGTAGGTGCAGCCGCGGGCGGCGGGGAGCTCGTGGATCTCGAGCGCGGCGAGGGCCCGGTCGGCCTGCTCGCGAGTGACGCCCGCGCGCGAGAACATGGTGAGGTAGGGCCCCGCGCCGCCGACGGAGCGGGCCCACCCGCATCGCTCCAGCACCGCTGCTGGGCTCAGAGTAGGATCGAGCGTGAGGAGGCCCTGCCGGGCGGCCCACCAGGCGCGGAGGACGTGCGGGTGCATGCGCGGATCTGTACACCCTCGCGGCGCTGCGCGGAAGCGGCCAGCAGACCGCACCCCTTGGGTGTCGCGGGCGACTCCGGGGGGCGACGACAGCAACGTCCTGGCGGTCCGCCCTCGAGAGCATTCGAGCCGAGCGCTAGAAGCGGTACTGGAACACGAGGCGGAGGTCCTGGTTCTTGGTGACCGTCGGCGTCTCGGCGCCGGCGATCAGGGTCGAAGCCTTGACCCGCTGGTCGCTCCACAGAAGCGTGAGCATGAAGAGCTCGCGCCAGAGGTACACGTGGGCGGCGACGCGGTACTGGAGCGTCTCCTGCTGGCGGCGGAGGTCGTAGCCGAGCTCCGTCGGCGGGCGCTCGAAGGGGGTAGCGAGGAACATGCCGAAGTCGCCGGCGAGGAGGAGGCGCTTCTTGACCGCGAGGATCCCGGCCTGGACGTTGTAGGCGAGCTGGGAGCTGCCGAAGTTGATCTCGCGTTTGCCGTAGACCTCGCCGATCAAGATCAGGCGGCGGTAGCGGAAGGTGAGCTGGAGGTTGGCGGCCGGGTAGCGCTCCTGGGCGCGTTGGTCGTACTTGGCGCCGATCGCCAGCATGAGCGTCGTCGGCACCGGCGTGTAGAGCATCGGCGAGTCGAAGCGGTTGTAGTAGCCGACCAGGTTCATCCACAGCTGGGCGCCGCCGGTCCAGGTGAAGTTGGTGTTGCCGTCGGGGAAGAAGGTGCCGCCGATGTTGCCGGCGAAGCGGCCGCTGCCGCCGGCGAGGAAGGCGCGGTAGAGGAACTTGCCGCGCTTGTCGAGCGGGCCGCCGAACTCGATCGCGGCGCCGTTGCCCTGCTCGAAGCCGTTGAGCATGTAGAAGGCGGGGTCGACGAGGAGGCGCTTGTGGATCGAGCGGACGAGCTCGAGCGAGAGGCTGCCGGAGCCCGAGTTGAGGTTGAAGTAGTGGCCGCCCTTGATCGGGATCTGGAACATCGCGAAGACCATGCGAGGGGTCTTCTCGGCCCGGAGCGAGAGCAGGAAGAAGGAGTTCTGGATGTAGGGGATCTGGCCGAGGGTATTTCAAACCTGCCCGAAACGGAAGGACTGCCGTTCGGGGATGA
>CAZMML010000081.1:0-9707 GCA_964567335.1 uncultured Nannocystis sp.
TCTAGGCGCCTTCGATGCCGAATTTCTTGATCAGTCGATAGAGGGTCGTCCGCTCGACGCCGAGCTCGCGAGCCGCGTCGTTGCGACGACCTTGCGCGCGGACGAGGGCGAGGCGGATCCGGCGCTCGGCGGCGCGGTCGAGGTGGGCTTGGAGTGGGAGCGTGTCGTCCTCGTCCGTCGCGGGCGGGGGCGCGGCCGGCTCGAGCAGGAGGTCGTCGAGAGTGATCGTCTCGCTGCGCGCCAGGACGGCGGCGCGCTCGACGAGGTTCTCGAGCTCGCGGACGTTGCCCGGCCAGCCATGACCCGTGAGCCAGGCCTCGACCTCGGGGGCGAAGCGCGCGCCGTCCCGGAAGCGGCTCAGGAAGTGCCGCGCGAGCGGCAGGACGTCCTCGGGCCGCTCACGGAGCGGAGGGAGGCGGATCGGGATCACGGCGAGGCGGAAGTAGAGATCCTCGCGGAAGCGACCGGCGGCGACCTCGGCCCGGAGGTCGCGGTTGGTGGCGGCGACGAGGCGGACGTCGACGACGCGCGCCCGGCTGCCGCCGACCGGGAGGATCTCGCGGGTCTGGATCGCGCGCAGGAGCTTGGCCTGAAAGTCGAGGTCGACCTCGCCGATCTCGTCGAGGAAGAGGGTGCCGCCGCTCGCGCGCTCGAACACGCCGGCGCGGGCGGAGAGCGCGCCCGTGTAGGCGCCGCGCTCGTGGCCGAAGAGCTCGCTCTCGAGGACACCTGCGGCGAAGGCCTTGCAGTTGACGGCGACGAAGGGGGCGCTGGCGCGGTCGCTGGAGTCGTGAATGGTGCGCGCGACGAGCTCCTTGCCGGTGCCGCTCTCACCGCTGACGAGGACCGTGCTCCGGCTGCGGGCGGCGCGGGCGGCGAGCGCGAGGACGTCGCGCATGAGCGGGCTGGCGGTGATGATGTCGGGGGAGCCGGCGCCGCGTTGGAGGGCGGCGCGGAGGCGCCGGTTCTCGCGGGTGAGGCTGCGGAGCTGGAGGGCGCGGTGGACGAGGGCGCGGCAGGCGTCGTTGTCGAAGGGCTTCTCGACGTAGTCGAAGGCGCCGTCGCGGATCGCGGCGACGGCGGTCTGGACGCTGGCGTGGGCGGTGAGCAGGATGACCGGCATGTCGGGGGCGGCGGCCCGGGCCCGGCGCAGGAGCTCGAGCCCGTCGACGCCGGGCATGACGAGGTCGGTGAGGAGGAGGTCGTAGGACTGGTCGGCGAGGGCGCGGAGGAAGGCCTCGGCGCCGGGGAAGACGTCGACGCGGTGACCGTCGCGGCGCAGGACCATGGCGAGGATCTCGGCGACGCGGGTCTCGTCGTCGACGACGGCGAGGTGGGCGTCGCTCACGCGGCCTCCGGGAGGCGGACGCAGAAGCAGGCGCCGCGGCCCTCGGGGCCGAGGCCGGCGTCGGGGAGGAGCTCGAGGGCGCCGCCGTGGGCCTCGGCGATCCGCGCGGCGGTCGCGAGGCCGAGGCCGGTGCCGCCGGTCTTGGTGGTGAAGAAAGGTTCGAAGAGGCGGCCGGCGTGCTCGGCGGAGACGCCGGGGCCGTCGTCGCGGACGAGGAGCTCGAGGTCACCGGCGCGGCGACGGACGCGGAGCTCGACGCGTCCGCCCTCGGCGACCGCGTCGAGGGCGTTGAGGGTGAGGCCGTGGACGAGCTGGGTGAGGAGGCGAGGGTCGCCGCGGAGGTTGGGGCCGGGGGCGTCGGCCTCGACCTCGAGGCGGACGCGCTTGCGCTCGAGCGGGGCGCGGACGAGGGGCTCGAGGGCGGCGACCAGGTCGGTGAGGGCGAGGTCCTCGCGGCGCGGGGCGAGCGGACGGGCGTAGTCGAGGAGACCGGTGACGACGGCGTTGAGGCGGTCGACCTCGTCGACGATGAAGCGGGCGGCGCGCTGGTCGTCGGTGTCCGGGGGGAGGTCCTCGAGGATCAGCGAGGCGGAGGAGCGGATCACCGCGAGCGGATTGCGGACCTCGTGCGCGACGCCGGCCGCGAGGCGCCCGATCGCGGCGAGCTTCTCGCTCTGCGCGGCGCGGCGGTGGCTGTCGGCGAGGGCGGCGGCGCTGGCCCGGAGCTCGGCGCGGGCGTCGAGGAGGCGGCCGACGGAGTGGCCGAGGGCGGCGAAGGTCAGCGCGAAGGCGCCGATGACGATCGGCGAGACGTCGGTGCCGAGGAGGAGCACCTGGACGCCGACGAGGCGGAGGAAGGCGTAGTCGAAGAGGCCGAGCGCGAGGCCGAGGAGCGCGCCGAGGAGCGGTCGGCGCGAAGGTGGAGGAGAGGGCGCGCGGGGCACAGACTCGCCCGCAGTGTAGCCTGGGATCGTTCGCAGGGGCACGACGGGCTCGAAGCAGGGGCCGTGCCAGGGCTGATCCGGCCGCGAGGAGGGCCGTCGCGGGGGCCGGCGCGGTCCGGCGGTGCAGAGGCGCAACCCGTGTTGTAAGGCTGCAACACGCCGACACGCTCGCGCGTGCCGTCGCGGCCGGAGGGACTGAGGGCGCCGACTGGCACGCGCCTTGCTCAAGTCAGGGCGAAAGGAACGCTCTTCATGAACGCTCGTCAGATCGTGTTCGCCATCATCGCCTGCGACTTCCTCTCCTTGACCGCGTGGGTGGTCTACCAGCACGGGTACCTCGGGACCTTCGCCGAGCTCTTCTCGTCCTGGCCGGGCGTGCTGGCGTCGGTCGACCTGCTGCTGGCGCTGACGCTCGTCGCGGGGTGGATGATCGCGGACGCCGGGAAGCTGGGGCTCCGCGTCGCGCCCTACCTCGCGCTCACGCTGCTGCTGGGGTCCTTCGGGCCGCTGGTGTACCTCGTCCGACGCGAGTGGGCGCTGCGTGGTCAGCGGGCGGCGTAGGCCTCGAGGGCCTCGTAGGCGAGGCGCTCGCCGCGGAGCTCACCGTTGGCGACGCCGTGCATGTTCTCGGCGGCCCACTTGCGGCGGTCGTCCGGGTCGACGCCGGTGAGCTCGCGGGCGAGCATGCCGGCGATCGAGCGCATGCCCGGGGTGAGGAGCTTACTCTTGCGCTGGTCGAGGATGTCGAGGAACTTGGCGAGGCGGGCGCCGTCGAGGGCGTCGAGGGCGTCGAGGGTCTCGATGAGGAAGGCGGCCTCTTCGGGGGCGCCCTGGGCGGCGAGGGTGGCGCGGACGATCTTCCACCAGTGAGTGCCGCCGACGCGGAGGTGCGGGGCGAGGTTGACGTAGACGTTGTAGGTCTTCTCGACCCACACGTTCCAGTCGGCCTCGCCCTCGCGGGCGAGGCGCTGCTGGTCGATCCACTGGTTCATCGCGGTGAGGCTGATCGAGTTGGAGAACTCGAGCGTGGGGTCGTCGTAGAAGCGGAGCAGGGCGGCGGCGGTCTCGGCCTCCTCGAAGACGTGCGGGTCGCGGAGGTCGCCGATCCCCTGCGGCGGGTAGGGGCGGCGGGTGATGCCGCCGAGGACCTCGAGGAGGGGGGCGGGCGTCCAGCGGATCCGGTGGAGGAAGCCGGCGGCGTCCTTCAGGAAGCGGGCCTTCTCGGCGCCGGTGTCGAGGAGGGGGAGGGCGTCGGAGTTGGCGGGCCGGCCGGCGAGGAAGGGGTGGAGCATGCGGCGGTTGGCGACGATGAGGTTGTCGGCCTGGCCGACGCTGTGGATCCCGAGGAGCTCGAGCTCGGGCTTCATGGCGGGCCAGGCGAGGGGGTCGCTCGAGAGCTGGCCGACCTCGCCCTCGGCGAGCGAGAGGATCACCCAGTCGCTCGTGCCGACGCGGAGGATCTGGTAGTCGGCGAACTCCTGGTCGAGGGCGGCGAGGACGGTGAGGAGCAGCTCGTCGCTGAGCTCGTAGCCCTGCAGCCACTGGGCGAGGACGCCGCCGGGCTTGAGGTAGCGCTTGGCCTCGCGGTAGAACTCGACGGTGAAGAGGCTGGAGACGCCGCTGACCCAGGGGTTGGTGGGCTCGGAGACGATGATGTCGAAGCGGCGGGCGGCGCCGGCGAAGTAGGCCTTGGCGTCGTCGAACCAGAAGTGGTTGCGCGGGTCGTCGTAGGCGCGCTGGTTGGCGGGGTAGAAGGCGCGCGAGCCCTTGACCATCTCGCGCTCGATCTCGATGGTGTCGAGGCGCTCGAGGTTGGGTGAGCCGAGCAGGACGTGGGCGGTGACGCCGGAGCCGAAGCCGATCAGGGCGACGTCCTTGGCGTCGGGGCGGGACATGAGCGGGAGGAGGCCGACGAGGACCTGGTTGGGCTCGTCGCCGGCGAGGTCGGGGCCGAGGTCGGAGGCGCGGTCCTCGGGGTAGCGGTTGAGGATCACCGAGGCGTCGGGCTTGCCGTTGGTGTAGATGACGCGGTACTCGCGGTCGTCGGTGAGGCGGATGACGGAGACGGAGGCGGTGCGGCCGTCGACGTAGGAGAGGAGCTCGAAGGTCTCGGGGAGGCGGGTGCGGCCGTTGCGGAAGACGGTCGCGGAGAGGACCATGGGGTCGAGACGGACGACGAAGAGGCCGAAGGCGAGGGTGGTGAGGGCGCTGATCGTGGCGACGCGGGAGAAGCGGCGGAGGGGGGCGGGGGCGGCGCGCCTGCGGACCTCGGCGTAGACGAGGGCGAGGCCGAGGGCGAGGTCGACGGCGGCGCCGCCGACGATGACGCGCTGCATGCCGATGAGCGGCATGAGGACGAGGCCAGCGAGGACGGAGCCGGCGATCGCGCCGAAGGTGTTGGCGCTGTAGACGCGGCCGATGACGCCCTCGGGCTGGCCGCGGCGGAGGAGGACGTGGGTGATGAGGGGGAGGGTCATGCCGGCGCAGAAGGTGGCCGGGAGCATGATGAGGAGGCAGAGGGCGTAGCGGAGGAGGTTGAATTGGAGCCAGAGGTCCTCGGTGCGGGTGGTCTCGGTGCCCTCGAGGAGCCAGCCGATGGAGCTGACGGCCCAGCGGTAGGCGGGGAGGGTGGCGATGGCGGCGATGCCCATGACGAGCTGGACGACGCCGAGGACGAACTCCGGGCGGCGGAAGCGGTCCATGCGGCCGCGGACCCACAGGCCGCCGAGGGCGAGGCCGAGGACGAAGGCGGAGAGCATGACCTCGAAGGAGTGGGTGGCGCTGCCGAGGATCATGGAGAGGAGGCGGATCCAGCCGATCTCGTACATGAAGGAGGAGAGGCCGGTACCGAAGGCGACGAGGAGCAGGAGGCGGAGGTGCGCGTTGCCGCCGGCGTCCTGGACCTTCTCGGGGTCAGCGACGATCGGCGGGTGCTCGGCGCGGTGGGCGAAGGCGACGAGCGCGATCAGGAGGTTGAGGGCGGCGGCGACGGCGAGGGTGCCCGGGAGGCCGAAGCGGGCGACGAGGACGAAGCCGGAGAGGAGGGCGCCGGCGGCGGCGCCGAGGCTGTTGGTGAAGTAGAGGAAGCTGAGGATCTCGCCGGAGCGCTCGGGGTCGCGGCGGATGATGCCCGCGCTCATGAGCGGGAAGGTCATGCCGAGCAGGATGCAGGGCGGGAGGATCAGGAGGCCGGCGACGCTCCACTTGACGAGGTCGACGCCGACGCCGCCGCCGAGGAGCGGGAAGACGGAGTCGTAGCAGAGGCGGATCGCGAGGTCGCTGAGGGCGGGGAAGGCGAGGGCGTAGAGGCCGATCGCGCCCTCGATGACGCCGTAGGCGCGGACCGGCGAGCGGACGCCGCCGAGCTTGCGCGCGGCGAGGATCGAGCCGAGGGCCATGCCGCCCATGAAGAGGCTGAGGACGAGGACCTGGGCGGTGGCGGCGCTGCCGACGAAGAGTCGGATGTAGCGCGACCAGATCGACTCGTAGATGAGGCCGCTGATCCCGGAGAGGAAGAAGAGCAGGAGGAGCGGGGAGAAGCGCGCCATGGGGCGGCGAGGATAGCCGCGCGGCGGGCGGGCGACTACGGGCGGCTACGGGCGGGGGCGCGCGAGCGGCGGGTCAGAGGCACTTGTCGTGGTACTCGTAGTAGCCCTTGTTCCAGTCGCCCTCGTCGTAGCTGCCGTCGCCGTTGGGGTCGCAGTAGCCGCCGGGGAAGGTGGGCGGGCAGTCGGGGGTCTTCGGCGGCCAGTGACAGACGTTGTCGAAGTCGGGCGGGTTGCCGGGCTTGCAGGGGCAAGGGGTGCAGCAGTCGGCCTTGCAGGAGGCGCAGGTCTCGCCGCCGTTGCAGGAGGCGTCGCCGCACTTGGGCGGGCACTGGCCGCAGTCCTGCGGGCAGTCGACGCAGGTCTCGCCGCCGTTGCAGGAGTTGTCGCCGCACTTGGCGGGGCACTGGCCGCAGTCCTGCGGGCAGGTCTTGCAGTCCTCGCCCATGTCGCAGGCGGCGTTCGGGCAGGCGGCGGGGCACTGGCCGCAGTCGCCCGGGCAGGACTGGCAGTCCTCGCGCTGGGCGGAGCAGGCGTTGTCGCCGCAGACGACCTCGCAGGGGCCGCAGTCGGCGGCGCAGTTGAAGCAGTTCTCGAGGCCCATGTCGCAGGAGGCGTCGCCGCAGTAGGGGGGGCAGGCGTCGCAGTCCTGGGGGCAGGCGTCGCAGGTCTCGCTGGGGCTACAGAACATGTCCCCGCAGACAGGGACGCAGGGGCCGCAGTCTTGCGGGCAGGTGGCGCAGTACTCCATGTCGGCGCAGTCGCCGTCGCCGCAGGAGGGGGGGAGGAGGCCGGTGGAGGGGGACGAGGAGGACGAGGAGGCGGGGGAGGTCGTGCCGGTGGGGTCGCTGGAGGTGCCGCTCTCGCTGGCCGAGGCGGTGAGCGGGAGGGAGGACGGGTTGCCGCCGAAGCCGGTGTCGTCGCGGCCGCCGGCGCAGGCGGCGAGCGTGAGCGCGAGGGTGGCGGCAGAGACGAGGCGGGACATGGCCCCACGGTAGGCGATGCGCGGGGCGGGGACAACCGGGGTCTCAGGGGCCCTGGACGATCCAGGTCGTCCCGTCGGTGGTGACCTCTCGCTTCCAGATCGGCACGTCTTGCTTGAGGTGTTCGATCGCGGCGCGGCAGGCGGCGAAGGCCTCGGCGCGGTGGGGGGCCGACGCGGCGACGACGACGGCGGCGTCGCCGAGCTGGAGGGGGCCGAGCCGGTGGTGGATCGCCACGCGCGCGCCGGGGGTGGCGGCCTCGACGTCGGCGGCGATCCGCCGCATGACGCGGAGGGCCATGGGGGCGTAGGCCTCGTACTCGAGGTGGTCGATGGCGTGACCCCGGCTGCGGTCGCGGACCGTGCCGATGAAGAGGACGAGGCCGCCGGCGCCGGGGTGGGCGACGGCCTCGCGGACGAGGTCGGGGTCGAGGGGGCGCTCGCTGAGGAGGATCGGGGCGCCGTCGTGCCCGCCGCTGACGGGGGGGATCAGCGCGACCTCGTCGTCGGGGGCGAGCGGGGCGTCGGCGCAGACGAACTCGTGGTTGATCGCGAGCCGGGCGACGGTCAAGCTGGCCGAAAGGTCAGGATACGCGGCGGCCACGGCGTCGAGGAGGTCGCCCGCGCGCGCTCCGTCCGGGAGCTCGAGCTCGACGTGGTCGCGGCGGAGGCGCTCGCGGAGGCCTGCGAAGAGGAGTACGCGCAGGTGCATGGGGGGGTCCTTTCAGATCGCGCGGGGCAGATCAAATTTCGCGTGCGGAGGAGCGGGGTCGGGCGTGATGCCCACGAATTCGACGCGGCCGGAGGGGCGGATATCCTACCTGTGACCGGGCGCGTTGATCCCGCCGAGATCAAGGCCCAGGCGTACCCTCCTCGAAGCCTATGCCGCCTTTTGCCCAACGGGACCTGCGAGGTCTCGAAGCGCCGAGCGAGCGCCAGCCAGCGATGAAGACCCTCCGTTCAGCTTACGCCGCGCTGCGCGTCGTCGAGGCCGCGCCCGAAGCGGACGCGGTCCTGGAGGACGCCGAGGACCCCACCACCGAAGACGCGGAGGACGCGCTCGCAGAGGTCGCGCTGCGGGCGGCCGCGGGCGAGCTCGACGCCGCCGCGGAGGACGCGCTGCGGCAGTGGCTGCAGCGACGGATGTCGGCCTACCTCAAGGCGGGTCGGGCGCGGATCATCTTTACGGACAACGTGCACACGATGCTCTCGATCAAGCGGGGGCAGGGTGTGTTCACGTTGCGGATGCACCGGATGTTCGCGGCGGCGCCGCCGGCGGTGCTGCGGGCGGTGGTCCGCTACGCCGAGACGCAGGACCGGGAGGCGGCGGCGGAGCTGCGGCGTTACATCGACGGCAACGAGGGGCTGATCCGTCCGGCGGAGCGGCCGCGGGCGCAGCAGTACGACACGCAGGGGGCGCACTACAACCTGCAGGAGCTGATGGACGGGCTGAACACGCGCTACTTCGCGGGGGCGATCCAGGCGAAGATCACGTGGGGGCCGCGGACGCGCCGCAGGCCGGGTCGGGAGTCGATCAAGCTCGGGAGCTACAGCGTGGACGAGCAGCTGATCCGGATCCACCCGGTGCTCGACGCGGGCGACGTTCCGCGCTTCTTCGTGGAGTGGATCATCTACCATGAGATGCTGCACGAGGTGCACGACATGCCGATCGTCGACGGCCGGCGGGTGTACCACACGCCCGAGTTCCGCCGCGCCGAGGCGCTCTTCGAGCGCTACGCGGAGGCGGTGCTGTGGGAGCGCACGATGGTCCACAAGCTGCTCGACCGCTGAGCGGGTGCGCACGAGGGTGCGCGTCTTCGGGCGCGCGAGGTGCGTGACGCGTGGGTGCGATGTGAGTATCGTGCGGCCCCTATGACGAGCAGTCGTTCCAGCCGCGGACGAGACGCCCTCGAGTTCCACTCCCGCGGGCGCCCCGGCAAGATCCAGGTCGTCCCGACGAAACCGCTGACGACGCAGCGGGACCTGTCGCTGGCGTACTCGCCCGGGGTGGCGGAGCCCTGCCTCGAGATCTTCAAGGACCCCTCGGAGGTCTACAAGTACACGGCGCGCGGGAACCTGGTGGCGGTGATCACGGACGGGACGGCGGTGCTCGGGCTGGGAGACATCGGGCCGCTGGCGAGCAAGCCGGTGATGGAGGGCAAGGGGGTCCTCTTCAAGAAGTTCGCGGACATCGACGTGTTCGACATCGAGCTCAGCTCGAAGAGCCCGGACCACTTCATCGAGTGCGTGGCGGCGCTCGAGCCGACCTTCGGCGGGATCAACCTCGAGGACATCAAGGCGCCGGAGTGCTTCTACATCGAGGAGCAGCTGAAGAAGCGGATGAACATCCCGGTGTTCCACGACGACCAGCACGGGACGGCGATCATCAGCGGGGCGGCGCTGCTCAACGCGTCGGAGATCCAGGGCAAGGCGCTGGCGGACATCCGGGTGGTGATAAGCGGGGCGGGGGCGTCGGCGATCGCGTGCGCGAAGTTCTACGTGAGCCTCGGGATCCGGCTCGAGAACATCCTGATGTGCGACTCGCGAGGGGTGCTGAGCTCGCGGCGGCACTTCGAGGCGGGCGACCCGAAGTTGGAGTTCGTCCGCGACACGAAGGCGGACACGCTGGCGGACGCGCTGGTCGGGGCGGACCTCTTCCTCGGGCTCTCGCGGGCGGGGCTGGTGACGGCGGAGATGCTGAAGACGATGGCGCCGCGCCCGATCGTGTTCGCGCTGGCGAACCCGGACCCCGAGATCGACTACCCGACGGCGAAGGCGTCGCGGCCGGACGCGATCGTGGCGAGCGGGCGGAGCGACTTCAACAACCAGGTCAACAACGTGCTCGGCTTCCCCTTCATCTTCCGCGGCGCGCTCGACGTGCGGGCGAC
>CAZMML010000082.1:0-9665 GCA_964567335.1 uncultured Nannocystis sp.
GACGACGAGGACGGGGCCGCGCTGGGCGAGCTCGTTGAGGTGCGAGGTGGCGGTGGCGTACCAGGCGGGCCAGCCCTGCTCGGCGAGCACCTCGGCCTCGCTGTGGCCGGCGAGGAGCGGGGCTCGCACGGCGAAGCCGGCGCGGTGCAGGGCCTCCGCGATCGGTCGCACTTCCTCGGGCGTGCCGGTGAGGCCGTGAAGGAGGAGAGCCGCCCGCGAGCCCTCGTCCAGGACGATGTCCATCGCCTCCAAGATAGCCCGGCGCGATCCAGGGAGATCTGCTCAGGTCGCTCATGTGCGTGGACGCGCGCGCGCTAAGGGCGCAGGTGCTCAGTCCCGCTCATCTATGGTCGCTCGGGCCGTAGGACCCCCTTAGCTGGCCCAAGAGCATATTTTACCTATGTCCGGTGCGACGGGGCGCAGGTCTTTGGATCGCTACAAAGACCTATCAAATCCATATCACTAACATTCACTTACGTATCACTGAGGCGGTTCCGGAGCGTTGACGAAGCCCTTGCCCGGACGGACAATGTGTAGGAAAGGCAACTTCCCATCGGCGAGCCCATGACCGCGACCCCGAAGCAGGAGCACTCCGCTCCGCCCTTGAGCGTGGAGAGCGAAGAGGTCGTCCACGAGGTGGCTCGCGAGCGGGAGGACGACGTGGGTGCGAAGCAGGGACGACGGTCGTCGCGTCCGAAGGACGGCGGGCACCCCAACAACGTACGCAAGCTGCGCCAGGCGGCGATGATGAGCAAGGCCGAGCTCGCGCGGCGAGCCGGCGTGAGCCCGTTGACGATCGATCGCGTGGAGTCCGGATGTCCGTGTCGGATGGATACCAAACGCAAGATCCTGGAGGCCCTCGGCCTCAGTCCGTCAGCGCGCGAGGAAGTGTTCGGTCCGGACATCGACCAGGGTTAGCCCGCGGGGCGGGGTGTTGATGGGCAGGCTCTGTATCGGGCTCGACATCGGCTCGACGGCGGTGCGTCTGGTTCAGCTGCAACAGGGCCGTACGGGCCTGCGGCTCGTCAGCTTCGCGGTCGAGCCCCTGCCGCCGGGGTGCGTCGAGGGCGGGACGGTGGTCGACCACGAGGCGACGGTGGCGGCGGTTCGGCGCGTGGTGGCGCGGGCGCGACCGCGAGGGCGATCGGTGGCCCTGGCGGTGTCCGGGCACGGCGTGATGATCAAGCGCCACGCGGTGCCAGAGGTCCAGCCGGAGGTGCTGGACCGGCAGATCGCGTGGGAGGTCGACCAGATGTTGGCGCCGGCGCAGCGCGGAGACGTGATCTGCGACCACTCGGTCCTGCGGCAGAACCCGGCGACGGGCGAGATCGAGGTGCTCCTGGTGGCGGCCCGCCGGGACATCGTCGGGCAGCGGGTCCGCGTCGCGCGAGAGAGCGGCCTGCGGCCGGTGGTCATCGACGCGACGGCTTTCTCGCTGCACAACTGCGTCGAGGTGGCCCACGGGGTCGCGGGCGACGAGACCGAGGTCGTCATCGGGATCGGGGCGTCGGCGGCGACGATCGCGGTCATTACAGAGGGATTACCGTCGTATGGGCGGGACCTCGGGGTCGGTGGGCGCGACTTCGACGCGGCGATCCAGCGCACGCGACAGGTGGCGCCGGTGGAGGCGGAGACGCTTCGGCGGCGGGTGTCGACGGAGCCGCGGCTGGCGGAACAGCTCGCGGACGCGCTCGCGCCGGTCGCCGAGGAGATCGCGGCGGAGGTGCGAAAGACGCTGGCGCACTTCTTCGAGACGACGGTGGCGGAGCCGGTGGCTCGGGTCTACCTCGCCGGGAGCGCGGCCGGGGTGCCGTGGTTGCGGCAGGCGCTGTCAGAGCGCCTGGGGGTGCCGGTGATCCGGGTCGATCCTTTCGCGCGCGTGCAGCTCGCGCCCGAGGTCGACGTCGCGCTGGTGCGGGCCGAGGCGTCGGCCGCGGCGGTGGCCTTCGGCCTGGCGCTGCGGCAGGAGGGGGACTCGGCGTGATCCGCATTAACCTCCTGCCGCGTTCGCAGCGGCGACGTCGGTGGGCTCCGCGGCGCGAGACGGTCGCGCTGGCGTCGATGTTGCTCGGGTGGGCGCTGGTGACGAGCGCGGGCTACATGTGGATCGAGGCGCGACGCGGGCGGGTCGCGGAGCTGCGATCCCAGGTGGCCGCGGTCGAAGAGGGGACCCAAAAAGCGCGGGCAGGTCGCCAACACGCGGCGCTGGCGGCGCGACAGGACGTCCTGCGGGCCCGGCGCGAGTCGCTGGAGCTGCTGCGAGCCGAGCGGAGGACGCCGCTACACCGACTTCGGGAGCTCGACCGCCTCTTTGCGGCCGAGGGCCTGGACTTGCTCGAGGTGCGAGAGCAAGACGGGGTCTGGCGGGTCGTCGGGGAGGCGCGCGACCCGGCGGTGCTGGGGGAGCTGGTGCGGCGGGTGCGAGCGAGCGACCGAATGCGGCCGGCGGGCGGTCCTGCCTACGTGCGGACGCCCGAGGAGCGGCTCCGATTCGACATGACGCTGGCGCTGTTGGCCTGGGACTGAGAAGGAGCCGCGGACGTGCTGTCGCCACAGAGCCTCGCGCGGATGTCGCTCTTCCAGCGGCTCCTGGTGTGGATGGTCGGCGTGTTCTTCGTGGGCTTGGTCGGCTACGCGGTGTTCTACGTGCCGGTGAAGGACGAGTTGAACACCGCCCGGAACGCGCTCGCGCGTGCCGAGGCGATCCGCCGAGGACTCGAGGAGGAGCTCGCGGCGGACGGGGCGCTGGCAGAGGCGCTCTCGCGCGAGGAGCAAGAGGTCGCGGCGAAGATCGCCGCGACCTCGGGCGCGAGCGGGCCGCCCGAGGACCTGCTCTTCGTGCTGCCGGAGCTGGCGCGCCTCGCGGGCGTTCAGATCGAGCGCTGGTCGCCCCAGGCGGACGAAGCGGTCAGTTCATGGGGGTTCCGGCGGCCCGTGCGGGTTCACCTCCGCGCCACGCAGGCGGGCCTCCTCGAACTTCTGCGGCGGATCTCGGAGTTGGCAGAGACCGTGACGGTGGATGAGCTGTCGCTGGTTCGAGAGGGTGAGGCGATGATGGAGATCTCGTTGCGAGCGAGCGCGGTGTGGGTGCGGCCAGATCTGGCCCAGGCGGCGGAGCGCGCGGAGGGTAGCCCATGAGCTCCCTCACCGCGCGCGGTCCAGGTCGACCCGTCTTCCTCACCGGGATGATGGGGTCTGGGAAGTCGACCGTCGCTCCGCTGCTGGCAGCGACGTGGGGTGCGCCCTGGCTCGACCTCGACGAGCGGATCGAGCGGATCTTCGGAGAGTCGGTGCCGACGCTGGTGTCGCGCGGCGAGCCGACCTTCCGCCGCTGCGAGCGCGAGGCGCTGCGGCTCCTCGTCGAGGAGCCCGGCTTCGCGGGGCGCACGGTGGTGATAGCGACCGGCGGCGGGGTCGTACTCGACCCAGCGAACCGCGAGCGGATGCGGCGCGTCGGCGTGGTGGTGTTCTTGCGGGTACCCGTGGCTGAACTCGCGCGTCGCCTCCTTCAAGGTCCGCTGGCCAGTCGTCCTCTCCTCGGTGACCGGGCGGAGGGCGTTGTTGCGCGACTCACCGAGCTGTTCGAGCGTCGACGGTCGGCATATGAAGAGTCAACGTGGGTTGTCGACGGCGACGGAGCACCGCAAGATGTGGCGCACCGGATCTGCCAGCTCTGAGGTCTTGCATGCAAGACAGCTCACCGAGTCATCGCAAGCGCACGCGGCCCCTCGTTCTCGACGTCCACGTGCCGGCCGAGAGCCACTCCTATCCGGTGCTGATCGGGCGTGGGGCGCTCGCCCGGGTGGGTCCCGAGCTGCGGCAGCGTCTCGGGGGGGCGAACACGGTGGCGGTGGTGACCGACGCGAACGTGGCGCGGCTCCACGGCGCGGCGCTGCGGGCGAGCCTCGAGGGGCAGGGCTTGCAGGTGCTGCAGATCTCGCTCCCGCCGGGTGAGACGGCGAAGTCGATGCCGACGCTGCTCTCGGTGCTGGAGCAGATGGTCCACGGCGGGCTGACGCGGCGCGACGCCGTGGTCGCGCTGGGCGGCGGGGTGATCGGGGATCTCTCGGGCTTCGCGGCGGCGCTCTTCATGCGCGGGATCCCGGTCGTCCAGGTCCCGACCTCGCTCCTGGCCCAGGTGGACGCGTCGGTCGGCGGGAAGGTCGCGGTGGACCTCCCGGCGGCGAAGAACCTGGTCGGGGTGTTTCACTTCCCGCTCTTCGTGGCCATCGACCCGGAGGTGCTCAGCACGCTGCCGGACCGGGAGCTGTCGCAGGGGCTGGCGGAGATGCTCAAGCACGCGCTTCTCTTCTCGGAGGACCACTTGGCCGAGCTCCTGGACCGCGCCGACGCGATCTACGCCCGAGACGTCGACGCGATCACGCCGCTGGTGGCGACCTCCGTGGGGCTCAAGGCGGCGTGCGTGGGCCGCGACCCCTGGGAGCAAGGGGAGGCGGGGAAGGGGCGGGTGCTCCTGAACCTCGGGCACACGCTGGGGCACGCGATCGAGGCGGCGTCGCGCTACGAGGTGCCGCATGGCGACGCGGTGGCGCTCGGGTTGCGGGCGGCCGCGCGGGTGTCGGAGGTGCGGGGTCTCGCGGAGCCAGGCTTCGAGGAGGTCGTCACGGCCGCGCTGGAGCGGTTGCGGTTGCCGCGAGATCTCGACGTGTGGCTGGTTGGGGAGCGCGGCGACGCGGTGGAGCGGGCCCTGGCGGTCGACAAGAAGCGCGCGGGGGCGACTGTGAGTTACGTGGCGCTCTCGCGTGTCGGGGACCCGGTTGTGGTGCCTTTGCCGCCTCGGGAGCTGCTGGGGATCCTGAGGCAGGGGGCGAAGGTGCCCGCGGTGACATGATGCTTGCCAGGACCCGTGGGCTCTGCGACTCTGAGGGCCCGCGCGAGGACTGCGCGAAAAGCCATGAAGGACACCCTCAAATCCATCGTCGACAAGATCCCTGGCGCCAAAGGTGCCGTGCTGATGGGCTTCGACGGCATTGCCGTTGAACAGTACGAGGGCGACGCGGGGAGCAACATCGAGACCATCGCCACCGAGTTCTCGCTCCGCTTCGTCGAGCTCGTGAAGGCGGCGACGAGCCTGGACCTCGGCCGGCTGACGGACATCACGATCAAGGCCGAAGGCGGGATCTTGCTGGTGCGCTGCCTGTCGGACGAATTCTTCGCGGTGGTGCTCCTCGGGGACACGGGGAACTTCGGCAAGGGGCGCTGGGTCTTGCGGTCGGCCGCCGCGGACCTGATGGCGAGCTTGTAGGCGAGGGCGGGCGGGTTGTTGTCCGCAGCGCCGCGGGTGCTCGTGATCCACGGGCCCAACCTCAACCTGCTCGGACAGCGTGAGCCGGGGATCTACGGCTCCGGGACGCTGGCGGAGCTCAACATGTCGCTGCAGGCGCTGGCGGCGGAGCTCGGGGCCGAGGTCACGATCCGCCAGAGCAACCATGAAGGCGAGATCATCGGGTGGATCCACGGCGCGGCCGGCGCCCAGGACGGGATCATCATAAATCCTGGCGGATACACCCATACTAGCGTGGCGATCCAGGATGCCTTGCGGGCGGTGCCTGTGCCGGCGATCGAGGTTCACCTGAGCAACCTGTACCGGCGCGAAATTCAGCGCCACACGTCGGTGACTGGCGTAGCATGTGCCGGCGTCATCATGGGCCTGGGTCCTTCCTCCTATCTGCTCGCTCTGCGTCAGTTCGTCGCGGACTACAAGGTGCGGCCGTCGTGACTCGCGGCGCGTCGCGCACCCACCCTCACGGAGAGTTCATGTCGTCCGACCCCCGGGAAAGCCCCTCTCTGCCTGACCTGCGGTACATCCGCGAGCTGGCCAAGGTGTTTCGGCAGTACGACCTCGACGAGATCGAGATCGAGAGCGGCGAGCATCGCGTGCTGTTGCGGCGGAGCGACTACCCGGCGGGCGGACCAGCGGGGGCGCCAGTTGCGGCGGTCGTGTCGCGGTCGCCTTCGATCGTCGAGGCGGCGGCGCCGGTCTATGCGCCGGCCCCGGCGGCGGACTCCGGCACCTACATCACGTCGCCCTTCGTCGGGACCTTCTACCGCTCGGCGGGCCCGGACTCGCCCCCCTTCGTCGAGGTCGGGACGACGGTGCAGCGGGGTCAGACGCTCTGCATCGTCGAGGCGATGAAGCTTTTCAACGAGCTCGAGGCGGAGTTCGCGTGCATGATCGAGGAGGTCCTGCTCGACAACGCGAAGCCGGTCCAGTACGGCGACAAGCTGTTCCGGGTGCGCAAGCTGTGAAGAGGCCGATCCGCAAGGTGCTCATCGCCAACCGGGGCGAGATCGCTCTGCGGGTGATCCGCGCGTGCCGCGAGCTCGGGCTACGGACGGTGGCGGTGTACTCGACGGTCGACGAGCACGCGCTGCACGTCCGCTTCGCCGACGAGGCGGTGTGCATCGGCCCGGGGCCGGCGCCGCAGAGCTACCTCAACATCAAGAACATCATCGCCGCGGCCGAGCTGACCGGGGCCGACTCGGTCCACCCCGGCTACGGGTTCCTGTCGGAGCGGGCGGAGTTCGCGGAGATCGTCCAGAAGTGCAAGCTGACCTTCATCGGGCCGGAGCCGGCGCACATGCTCGTCATGGGCGACAAGGTGCGGGCGCGCCAGACGATGGACAAGTCGGGGGTGCCGGTGCTGCCAGGCACGGGGGTGCTGATCAGCGCGGCGCACGCGGTCGCCGAGGCGGAGAGGATCGGCCTGCCGGTGATCCTCAAGGCGTCGGCGGGCGGGGGAGGTCGCGGGATGAAGATTATCCGCGACATCAAGGCCCTGCCACAGACCTTGCAAACCGCCCAAGTCGAGGCTCAGAAGGCCTTCGGCTGCGGCGACATGTACCTCGAACGTTACGTGGACAGCCCGCGGCACGTGGAGGTGCAGGTGATCGCGGACAAGCATGGGGGGGTGACCCATCTGCTCGAGCGGGAGTGCTCGATTCAGCGACGGCACCAGAAGGTGCTGGAGGAGGCGCCCTGTTCGGCGCTCGGCGAGGGGCTCCGGCGGGAGATGTGCGCCGCGGCCGTCGCGGCGGCGCGGGCGATCGGGTATCACTCGCTGGGGACGATCGAGTTCCTGCTCGACGGCGACCGTTTCTACTTCATGGAGATGAACACGCGCGTCCAGGTCGAGCACTGCGTGACGGAGATGATCACGGGGATCGACCTTGTCCAGGAGCAGATCCGGCTCGCCATGGGCGAGCCGCTCGGGCACCTGGCCCGGGAGTTCCAGCCGCGCGGACACGCGATCGAGTGCCGGATCAACGCGGAGGACCCCGTAAAGTTCGCGCCCCAGCCAGGGACGATCTCGGCCCTGCACTTCCCCGGGGGGTTCGGGGTGCGAGTCGACAGCCATGTGTACCAGGGGTTCACGGTTTCGCCCCACTACGACTCGATGCTGGCAAAGCTGATCGTCCACGCGCCGGACCGCGGGCGGGCGATCCGGCGGATGCAGCGCGCGCTGGGGGAGTGCGTGATCGAGGGCATCGGGACCAATCTCCCGCTCCACCGCTGGTTGCTCAAGCAGCCGGCTTTCATCAGTGGTAAATACGATACCCACTTCCTCGAGGCGTCGCTCGACCCCGAGGCGGTGCGCGCCGAGGCCGACGCCGAGGCGTCGGCTTGAGCAGAAAGGGAGAGGGGTGGCGTTCAACCGCGAAAAGGCGCTCGCAGCAGCCGCGAAGTTCACCGCGAAGGGTCAGCACGACCGCGCGGCCAAGGAGTACGCCGCGATCATCGAGGCCGACCCGTCGGACCTCCGGTCGTGGTTGCTCCTCGCCGACGTCCTGAAGCAGCTCGGCGACAACGCGGGCGCGGTGGAGCGCTTCATGCATGTCGGCAAGCACTACGCCGAGGCGGGGGAGCACCAGAAGGCGTTGGCGGTCTACCGCCAGGTGCTGCAGATCGACTCCGGGCGGCTCCTGGTGCAGTCGAAGGTGGCCGGGCTCTACAAGGAGCTCGGGCGGACGCAGGACGCGATCGCCACCTATGAGTTCGTGGCCCAGGCCTACTTCCAGGCGGGGCAGATCCAGGACGGCCTCGAGGGCTTCCGGATGGTCGCGGAGCTCGACCCCGGGGCGGTCGGCAAGCGGCTGCGTCTTGCGGAGCTCTACTCGCGCGAGGGGATGGTGCCGCAGGCGGTGGAGCACTTCCGTCTCGCGGCGGAGAAGCTCTTCGCGGACCGCCGGATCGACGACTACATCCGCGTGGCGGAGCGGCTGATCTACCACAAGGAAGACGACCTGCCGGTCTTGCGCTCGCTGGCGCGGATCTACCTGTCGCAGAACGAGAACCGGCGGGCGCTGGTGAAGCTGAACGCGCTCCTGCGCTGCGCGCCGGCCGACGCGGAGGGGCTCGAGCTGCTGGCGGACACCTTCGTCGCGCTGGGGAAGCAGGACAAGGCGGCGAGCGTGCTGCAGGAGCTGGCCCGCGAGCAGCGCAAGGGCGGCCGCAAGGCCAAGGTGCTCGCGGCGCGGATCCTCAAGAAGGCGATCGCGCTCACGCCGGAGAACGTCGAGGACCTCAAGAAGTTGGCGGCCGACCTCGACGCGGAGATCGCGGCGCTGCCGGTCGATCCGAAGGAGCGCGAAGAGGACGTGGACCTCGACGTCGATGTCGTCGAGGAGGACGCCGGCGCGGGGGCGTCGGCGGACCTCGAGCTCGATGTGGACGTCGAGGAGGTGCCCTCGCGCCCTTTCGAAGGAGTGGGCGCGAATCTGGCGCCCAGCGCGGCGGAGGAGCCTGAGGAGAGCGTCGGCGACGTCGAAAAGCTGCTCCTCGAGGTCCGCGTCTACGTCAAGTACAAGATGTACGAGCACGCGCTCGGGCACCTGGACTCGGTGTTCGTGCGCGACCCGAACAACGCTCCTGCGCTCGAGCTGCAGGGGCAGGTCTTCGAGCTGCTCCAGCGCAGCTCGGACGCGGCCGACACCTACGTCCGGCTGGCGCAGCTGGTCGCGTCGCGCGACCCGAGGCTCGCGCGCGAGAGCGTCGAGCGGGCGCTGAAGCTCGCGCCGAACCACACCAAGGCGGAGATGGTGCTGGCGGCGCTCGACACGGGCGGCGGGCTGGCGAGCGAGGAGGCGGCGCCGCTGGTCCGCGGGGTCAAGGGGGACACCGGGCGCTTCGCCGCGGAGGTGACGACCGTGGCCTTGCCGGCGGACTCCGGGATGATCCGACTGACCGGCGACTCGGGGGCGCGGCCGATCACGGAGGGATCCGGGCCGCTCGCGGGCGAGGTTTCGGGCGCGACGGGGGCTCCCGCCGAAGATGTCGAAAAGGACACGTCGCAAAAGACCGGGTCGAAAGATCAGATCAGGATCGCCCCGGAGAAGGCCGACGCGGTCGCCCCAGAGGCGGGGAAGACGACCGCGCCCGAGCCTACGAAGGGGACTGAGGCGGCTCCCGAGCCCGCAGCGAAGGCCGCGGAGGTTTCGCCCGAACCCGTGGCGAAGGTGACCGAGGCCGGGAAGACGCCCTTGCCTGAGTCGGTGGCGAGGGGAGGAGACGCCGGGAAGACGCCCTTGCCTGGGCCCGCTCCGAGGGGAGGGGACGCCGGAAGGACGCCGCTGCCCGGGCCGTTGCCGCGGGGAGGGGACGCCGGAAAGACGCCGCTGCCCGGGCCGTTGCCGCGGGGAGGGGA
>CAZMML010000083.1:0-9651 GCA_964567335.1 uncultured Nannocystis sp.
GAGGCCGATCTCGGGGCGCGGGACGTCGAGCTGGCGGGCGAGCTCGGCGAGGGCGTCCTCGGTGGTGAGGCCGCGCTTGCGCAGGACCAGGAAGAGGTGACCGGGGCGTCCGTCGGGGGGGTACGCGGGGATCTCGACGACGCGGAAATCTTCGGGTCGCTGGCGGATCTGGCCGCCGACGCCAGGGAGCTCGGGGGTCTGAAGGGGTGGGTCGAGGAGGCGCGAGAGGTCGTCGGCGTTGAGGCTCATGTCGGGCGGGCTCGCGGCGAGAGTGCGGCGGCGGGCTTCCTGGGGTCCTCGAGCTGCTTGGGCTCCTCGCGCGGCTTGGACTCCTCGGGCTTCTTGGGGTCCTCGGGCTTCTTGGGCTCCTCGGGCTTCTTGGACTCCTCGAGCTTCTTGGACTCCTCGGACCCGCCGGGGGCGTCGGCCTTGGGGCGCGGCGGGCTGACCGGACGCGGCGGTGCGCGGTTGGGTCGCTTGCGGTTGGGGTCGGCGGGGCCGAAGGTGTCGTAGATGTGCTTGAGGTAGAGCCGCGCCTGCTTGCCGTGGTGGTGCTTGGGGTGCTGGGTCTGGAGCTCGTTGAAGGTGGCGCGCGAGAGCTCGATCTCATCCATCTTGAGATAGGTGAGGGCGAGGAGGAAGAGCACCTCGGCGTCGAGGCCGATGCCGGAGAAGGACTTGTGGGCGGACTCGAGGCGGCCGATCGCGGCCTCGGGGAGGTCGCGGTCGAGGTAGAACTTGGCGACGTAGAGCTCGTGCTCGAGGAGCCGGCGGCGGATCTCGTCCTGCAGCTTGACGGCGTAGTCGTGCATCGGGCTGTTCGGGTAGTGGTCGAAGAAGTATGCGAGCTCGACGAGGGCGTCCTGGAGCTGGTCCTGGTCGCGCTGGTAGTGCGGCGGCATCAGGAAGAAGCCGTCGGGGGCGTTCATGTAGGCGGCGACGGCGGCCATGTACGCGCACCAGCCGTTGACGACGTGCTGGTGGGTAGGGTGCAGCTTGTAGAACTGCTTGAACTGGTCCTGGGAGGCGGTGTAGTTGCCCTGGCCGAATTCGGCGCGGGCGATCAGCAGCTCGGCCTCGACGGCGTAGCGGCTGAAGGGGAAGCGGATCCGCACGAAGTCGGCGTACTGGACGGTCTCTTCGTAGTCCTTGTCGGCGAACTCGCCGAGCGCGAGCTCGTAGTTCTCGCGCGCGGTCTGGCCGTAGTCGGTGCTGAGGTTGGGACCCGTCTTGCAGGCCGCGAGGGAGAGCCCCAGGGTCAGGGCCGCGCTGCAAAGTCGCCTCATGCGGGGCGCGAAGCTAGCCGCCGGGGGGCCCGCTGTCAAAGGCGAATGCGGCGGCCCGCGGCCCGAGGGAGCTCGCGGAGGCGGTCTGGGTCGGTTAGGCTCACGCCCGCATGGAGCCGCGACACCTCGGGCGCTGGTCGGCGCAGTCGTTGGTCGCGGGATCCATGCTTGGCATCGGGATCTTCATGGCGCCGCCCGCGGTGGCCGGGCACGTGGCGAGCCCGCTGTGGTTTCTGCTGATGTGGCTCGCGGGCGGGCTGGTGGCGCTCTGCGGGGCGCTCTGCGTCGCAGAGCTGGGGGCGATGATGCCGCGGGCGGGCGGGGAGTACCCGTACTTGCGGGCGTCGTACGGGCCGGGGATCGCGTTCGCCACGGGATGGCTACAGCTGCTGGCGACCTTCCCGGGGTCGCTGGCGGCGATGGCGGTGGGGACCGCGAGCTTCCAGCTCCCGGCGCTGCTCGGGCCGAGCTTCGCGGCGCCGGTGGAGCTCGGCCCGGTGACGCTCGCGGGGCCGACCTTCTGGGCGGCGGTGATCGTGGTGGTCCTGACGGCGCTCAACCACCTGGGGATCGCGCTCTCCGGGCGCGTGCAGCTGATCCTGACGACGGTGCCGCTGGCGACGCTGCTGGTCGTGAGCCTCTTCGTGGTGGGGGACATCGGGACGGTGCGGGTGTCGGCGGAGTCGGTGAGCGCGGGGCTGACGCCCGTGCCGACGGCGCGCAGCGTGGCGCAGGCGTACCTGCCGATCTACTTCGCGTACTCGGGGTGGAACGCGGCGATCTACATCGGCGGGGAGATCGAGGACCCATCTCGCAACCTGCCGCGGGCAGTGGTGGGCGGGACGGTGACGGTGCTGGTGCTCTACGTGGTGCTCTGCGCCGGGTTCCTGTCGGTGTTCAGCGTGAAGGAGCTGGCGACGGTCGGGGAGGCGGGCACGGCGGCGGCGGGCCAGCTCTTCGGCCCCGCAGGCGTGACGGCGGTGACGCTGATGATCCTGCTGGCGATGCTCGGGGCGATCAACGGTGGCGTGATGACGGGGTCGCGGATCGCCTACGCGATGGCGCAGCAGGGCCACTGTCCGCCCGCGGCGGGGCGCCTGCACGCGACCTACGGGACGCCGGTGGTCGCGCTGTGGTTGCAGGCGGCGCTGGCGCTCGTCTTGATCGCGAGCCGGGGCTTCGAACAGCTCATGGACTACGCGTCGGCGGCGATGCTGATCTCGGGCTCGCTGACGGTGGCGTCGGCGGTGGTGCTGCGGCGCAAGCTGCCGGAGCAGCCGCGTCCGTACCGCATGGGCTTCTTTCCGGCGGCGCCGGCGATCTACATCGGCTCGAGCTTGTTCGTGCTGCTCTCGCTCGGGTACGGGGGAGACGCGTCGGTGTGGATGGCGGCGGGGTGGTTCGCGCTGGCGCTGGCGCTGCACGCCCTCGTCGTGGCGCCGCGGCTGCGCTAGTCTCGCCGGGCCATGAACCGGGCCTTCACGCTGGTGAGCTGGAACGTCAACGGGATCCGCGCGCGTCTCGACGCGGTGCTGACCTATCTGTCGGAGCGCGAGCCCGACGTGGTGTGCCTGCAGGAGACGAAGTGCGAGGACAAGCTCTTCCCCCGCGTGCCCTTCATGGAGCTCGGCTACACGGTGCAGGTGCATGGTTCGAAGGGCTACGCGGGGGTGGCGACCCTCTCGAAGGCGCCGCCGACCGAGGTCGTCGCGGGGTTCCGCGAGGGCGAGCGCGACCAGCACTGCCGGATCTTGAACGTCGAGATCGAGGGCCTGCGGCTCTACAACCTCTATGTCCCGAACGGGACGGCGCTCGGGACCGACGCGTTCGCGTACAAGCTGGCGTGGCTGCGGCGGCTGCGGGCGGAGCTCGACCGGCACTGCTCGCCGGCGCGTCCGCTGATCTTGTGCGGCGACTTCAACGTCGCGCCGGACGCCCGCGACGTGTACGACCCGAAGGCCTTCGAAGGGCGGACGCACTTCTCGCCCGAGGAGCACGCGGCGCTCGGAGAGCTGGTGGCGTTCGGGCTGCGCGACTGCTTCCGCGCGCACGACGACCGGCCGGGGCAGTACTCGTGGTGGGACTACCGCGGCGGGGACTTTGAGAAGGACCGCGGGATGCGGATCGACCACGTGTACGCGACGCCGCCGGTGGCGGCGCGCTCGGAGTCGGTGATCCACGACAAGGGGCCGCGGACCTGGGAGTCGCCCTCGGACCACGCGCCGGTGGTGGCGCGCTTCCGCGTGGCATGACCTTTAGGACATGTTATCCTTCGCGCGGCTCGCGGAGCAGGCGGACGCGCACGTGCTGGTGCTGGCGACGCTTGTACTCGGTGTGCGAGCTCTCGCCCTGCTCGTTGGCCTCGGCGGTGCGCTTGTCCATGACCTGGAACTCGGCGAGGACGAAGACGACGCGGCCGCGGCGGTCGTCGTGGTCGGGAGGCAGGAGGGTGTCGACGCGGACCGGGAGGTCGGCGACGAAGTTGAGGACGTGGAAGCCCTTGCCGGAGAACTCGTTGGGGCCGGACTGCGGGCGGGCGTTGGCGTCGGTGTCGAAGCTCGCCGAGGTGTGCGCCTTGAGGCTGCCGAGGTCGATCAGGGTGTTCACGGTCTGATCGGGGACGACGTAGTTGAAGGGGATGCAGCGGTGGAGCATGATCCGCAGGGTGGGCACCAGGTCGTCCGGGTTCTGGACGATGAGCCGGAAGCGCAGGCGATCGAAGACGCGCGCGGCGTTGGTCTCCTTCTTGAGGAGGAGCTTGGTGACCTGCGACTCCTTGGTCTTGCGCGACCAGGAGAACTCGACGACGGGGACGCCGGCGGTCCGCAGCTCGTCGAACATGCGCGTGACGCTCTCCTCGACGAGGGAGAAGATCTCGCTGTCGGAGATCGCCAGCGCGGTCCGCATCTCCCGCGCGTCGAGGTGGTAGAGGATGTGCATCACCTTCAGCAGGGTGCAGGCCTGCCGCTGGTGGGCGCTCGCCTTGCCAGAGGCGACGAGGGGCAAGGAGGGCCAAGGGAGCTTGTCGGCGACGACGTCGTCGAGGCGCAGCTTGAGGGTGTCGGTGATGTAGCGGACCGCCTGCTGGCGGAGGTCCGCGAGGCGCGCCTCGTCTCGTGGGTCGCTCAGGTCGAGGCCGTTGAGGGCCAGGAGGCGCCGGACATCTTCTTCGGAGGTCAGCGCGAGGCGGTGCCAGTCGACGACCGAGGCGCCACGGAGCAGGAGCTGGATCTCGTTGATGTCCTGGAGCGAGAGCTCCGCGAAGCCGCCCTGGGCGCGCCACGCCGCTTGAGCGGCCAGGAAGGCGCCGATTGGAGCCTTGGGCCGAGGCGTGGACATTGAGCGGCGGCGCTTAGCCGCTCACACGGCGGGAAAAACGGAGGGTACCAACGAGGAGGCCGATCGTGATCAGGGCTGCACAGATGTTTCCGAGGTAGGCGGTCATGAACCTTGTTGCTCCGGTCCTCTTGAGGGGCGGGCCCAGGGGGGTCCTGGCTCGTGTCGTATCACGGGTCCTGGCGAAGTCGGAAAAAGTAGGACATGTAGGACAAGGCTAGGAGCGGCCGACGGCGGCTGGCGCAAGGAAACGTCGAGAGCCAGATATCATATTCCTGGAGCGTCTGAAAGCCCTTGACGCGGCGGAGATTTTGGCGCGCCGGGGCTCACAGAGGTAGTGTGGGCCCATGCGCGACCCAGAGGACGATGACGCGCCGCGCGAGGAGCGGCAAGGGTTCACGTCGAGCAACTTCCGCCGCAAGCTCGGGGAGGGTTTGGCGGGATTGCTCGACCCAGATGGGGCCCTCGGAAAGGGCAAGGAGATCGTCAGCGGGGTCACCCAGGCGACCAAGAACGAGGTCGTCCGGATGGTCAGCGCCGAAGTTCGGCAGTTCCTCGACGGGATGGACACCGTCGACCTGCTCCAACGAGTGATCGCGGGTCTGGTGATCGACGTGAAGGCGGAGATCCGCTTCTCCATCGACCCTGAGGGGCAGCTCAAGTCGACGGTCCGGACCAAAGAGTCCTTCAAGGCCAAGGAGCCCGCCGGCAAGGCCGGAGACGGCAAGGCCGGAGATGGCAAGGCCGGAGACGGCAAAGCCGCGGACACCAAGGCCGCGGACAAGCCGGGTGAGACGAAGCCTGGCTAGGTCGGCGCTGCCCCGCCCTCGACGGCCTTCTCGTTGTCGAGATCGGGGAGGCCGAGGCGCTTCTTCATCAACTTGTAGAGGTCGGCGCCCAGCTTCAGGCCGAATCCGGTGACGATGGCGGTGACGAGCAGTCGCATGGGCAGATCCTAGCAAGCTCCTGAAGGGGATGCCGGCGGAACTCTGCGCAGGCGAGCTAGCCGGGGATCGCGCAGACCCCTACGTCTGCATAAGCGGGCGGTGCCATGCCCATCTCGAAGAAGGCGACGCAGTCCTCACCCATCTGGCAGGGGGCGTTGCCACCGCTGACGGCGCAGTAGGGGGTGCAGCATCCGGTGGAGTTGGGGTCGCAGCCGACGACCACCATCGAGTTGGCGCAGAAGTTCCCCTTCTGGCACTGGTTGATGTACTGGCAGGGCGCTCCCGGGAGGCCCTCGCCGGGCTTGGCGGACTCCTTGAAGCAGACGAAGTTGTCGCCCGCGGAGTTGTAGCAGGCCTGTCCATCGGGACAGTCCTGGATCAGGGGGTCGCACGTGCCGAGGCAGATCGGGAGCGAGCCGTCGTTGTAGGTCGCGCACATGGCGTTGGGGGTCTGCGGGCACTTGTCGTTCGCGTCGCAGAACTCGACGCAGACGCCGTCGTTGCCGTCGTCGTCGGTGAGGAGGCAGATCGTGCCTTCCTTGCAGTTGTCGTTGCCGGAGTACTTGCCGTCCTGGATGTCGCAGGGCTCGCCGACGTCGCCCGAGCCCATGAGCTCGACGCAGGTGTTCGCGTTCCATGGGTCGGGGGGCGTGTCCGAGATCGCGGTGCACTTCTTGCCCTCGGGGCAGTCCTGCATCTTGGGGTCGCACATGGCGACGCCGCCGTCGGGCGTCTGGATGAAGGAGTTGCCGGTCGTGGGCGCGGAGGTCGACGCTTCGGAGGAGGACCCCGTCGGCTGCGCGGTGGTCGACGTCGAGGTACCCGACGTGCCTGTACTGGTGTTGCCCTCGGAGGTGTCGCCGGACTCACCGTTGGTGTCGACCGTCGGCTTGGTGCCGCAGCTGACGAGGGCGAAACAGAGGAAGGCCATCGACAGAGCTCTCATGGGCGCAAATCTCCAGCCCGCGACCCTATCACAGGATCTCGACCCCGAAGAAACTTCGTCGCCGCCGGCGGGGTCCAACTCCAATTCGGCCCGGGCGGGCGGCCTACGGGCCCAGACTTGGCCCCGGGCGAGGCGCGATTCCGACGCTCGTGAGGGTCGCGAGGGTCGCTACGAGTTCGGAGCGGGTGTCTGCTGGCAGCGAGGGATCTGCGAGGTGAGACCGGAGCTGCTCGAGCTGAGGGAGCCAGACCGCGTGCGCGCGCTCATCATGTGCGACGCTCGCGGGAGTGAGGGTCGCGGCAGCGTCGTGCAAGGCTTCGGCCTCCGCGAGTGTGATCGCGGGGGCGCGTGAGGAAGGTGCGGGAGGTGGTGGGACCTGAGGGGCGGCGGGCGGGGGATGCGCGCTCAGGCCTTGCAGGGAAAACGCCGTGAACACGCCGAGAGCGGCCGCGGCGAGGAGAGAAGGCCATTGGCGCCAACGGGGCTGCGGGAGGGCCCGTCGGCAGGGCGCGCCGTTTCGACGCTCCAGTCCTGGTGGCAGGGCGGGGCGGCTTGGGTCCCTGCGGCAGCGTTGGCCTTGCCGGCGCTCCTGGGCGTGCGTCATGGGGGTGAGGGTCCTGGCGGCGAGGTTCCGCGGCAAATTTTCGGTGCGCTCGGGCCTTCCTCAAAGCTTGACCTGAGCAGATTGTTTGTATACACCCGTTCAGTAGTCACCAGGCGTGATCTCCGCACTCGCCGCAGGAGGCCTTTCGTGAAGCCCCAACTCACCCACCGCCAGCAGCAAGCGCTCGACTTCATCACCTCGTGTCTCGATGCCAATGGGTACCCGCCGACCCTGCGCGAGATCGGCGCATATATGGGGATCCGTTCGACGAACGGGGTGAACGACCACTTGAAGGCGCTCGAGCGCAAGGGGTACCTGGTGCGCGAAGAGCTCAAGAGCCGCGCCCTGAGGCCGACCGACCTGCCGGAGTCGGCGGCGCGCGTCCGCGAGGCGGAGGAGATCCCGATCCTCGGGCGGGTCGCCGCCGGTCAGCCGATCCTGGCCGAGGAGAACGTGTCGGAGCGCGTGGCGGTGGACCCCTTCTTCCTGCGGGGCACCCGGCCCACCGACGTCATCGGGCTCGTGGTCCACGGCGACAGCATGATCGAGGATGGAATCTTTGACGGCGACTACGTGTTCGTCCGGCGCCAGGCTCAGGCCGAGCGGGGCGAGATCGTGGTGGCGATGATCGAGGGCGAGGTCACGTGCAAGCGCTACTTCCCGGAGGGCGATCGGATCCGCCTCCAGCCGGGTAACGCGACCATGCGGCCGATCTACGTCCACCGCGGTGATCACCGCGCCTACGAGCTGGTCGGCAAGGTCATCGGGGTGTATCGCAACCTCCACTGAGGCTGCAGGCGCGCTCGCGTGGCAGGGCGCGGGCCTGGTCGAGCGAGTTCCGCTACAGTGATGCCCGTGCAGCCGCCGCCGACATCGCGCGCTCCCGCGCCGAGCGGATCGGCTCGGCGTCGCGGGGCCGGGCTCGTCGCGCTGCTCGGCTGCTTGCTGGCCTCGGCGGGGCTCAACGTCGTCGCCTTGCTGGCGAGCTTGTTGCTGCTGATCAGCGCCGACCCACGCGGGGCGAGCCCCACGAGTCTGGTGAAGAAGCCGCTCTGCGTCGACGGTCTGACGCGGGGCGTCGGGCTGGTCGAGGGGGCGCTGTCCGGCGATCGCGGCCGCTTCTTCGACGCGGCGCTGCACACGGTGGTCGACGGGAAGTGCGAGACCGAGGTGGTGGTCGCGCTGGTGGACGAGAAGGAGCCGCCGAAGGACGTCTTCGAAGAGCTCGAGGAGCCGGAGCCGGAGAAGAAGCGGCGGCCGAAGGAGCGGGAGAAGAAGAAGGAAGAGCCGCCGCCGCCGGAGCCGCTGCCGGTGGAGGAGGTGAAGAAGCCGGAGCCGAAGCCGGAGGAGCCGAAGCCGGAGGAGCCGGAGCAGCCCAAGGAGAAGATCGACTTCGAGCTGCTGCAGCTCAAGATGGTGGAGCAGCTCGAGAACAAGGACGAGAAGGAGGCGCCCAGCGACGCGCACTACCTGTCGAACGTCAACCGCGACGTCCAGGAGGAGACGCGGGCGGAGATGACGAACCTGCAGAAGGACGCGGAGAAGGCGAAGGCGTCGCAGGAGGAGCCGAGCAAGGATCCCGCGAAGGGGACGGCCGAGCAGGACAAGATCGCGGAGACGAAGGAGCAGAAGAGCCAGCTCAACCAGCAGGCGCCGCGGGAGAAGATCAGCCCGGAGACGAAGATCCCGGAGCAGACCGACCCGAAGCCGAAGAGCCTGCTGTCGATGCGCGACTTGCCGCCGCGCGAGCACTCGCCAGAGATGATGAAGCACGAGGCGCAGGCCGACGCGGCGTCGCAAGGGGAGCTGGCGCCGGACCAGAAGTCCCAGGCGGCGGTGATGCAGCGCGAAAGGCAGCAGCAGGGCGCGTCGGAGACGAAGTCGCAGGTGCTGCGCTTCCGCCTGTCTCAGAACGAGATGAACGCGCTCTTCGGGCGCGACATCGCGGAGAAGAAGGACCTGATCTCGCAGCGCCAGTCGAAGAAGAAGGGGGTCTGGGAGGAGCAGCGGGAGCTCTACCAGTCGCCGCTCGAGAACATGGTGCCGGAGGTGCGTCCGGGGAATCAGACGGCGCTGCGCTCGCGCAAGCACCCCTTCGCGCAGTTCATCGCGACGATGCACCGGGCGATCCACGACAAGTGG
Organism: uncultured Nannocystis sp.; assembly: GCA_964567335.1. Lineage (GTDB taxonomy): Bacteria > Myxococcota_A > Polyangia > Nannocystales > Nannocystaceae > Nannocystis. Next base: position 9,262 of record CAZMML010000083.1, read on the forward strand.
GCGTTCGGGTTCCTCGAGCAGCTCGACTCGATGGGCCGCAGCCACGCGCTCAACAAGCCGGAGCTGTGGACGCGGGTCGAGATCGTGCTCAACGGCGACGGCTCGCTCGACAAGCTGCGGACGGTCCGCTTCAGCGGCAACATGCAGTTCGACAACGCGGCGCGTGAAGTGGTCCGGAACGCCGGGCCCTACCCGCAGCCGCCGCGCGAGATCTTGAGCGGCAACGGGAAGGTGTACATCCACTGGGCGTTCCACCGCGACGAGCGGGCGTGCGGGACCTTCGGGGCCGAGCCCTTCATCCTCGACAACGCCGGCCAGGGCGATCGACCCGATCCGTCGCGGCCGGTCCGCCAGACCACCAGCGAGTCGACCGCGGAGGAGAGCCGTCGG